>CADBPM010000023.1 GCA_902796595.1 uncultured Lachnospiraceae bacterium
CCCTTAGAGAGTATGAGGTTGATAGGTCAGTGATGTAAGCAGAGTAATCTGTGTGTCTTCTGATACTAATAGGTCGAGGGCTTGTTCCAAATGAATTAATTTGGTTGACATTTCTGGAACAGAGTGTTATTATAGCATTGTTTTAAATCGTAGCAGTTATTCCTCAATAGCTCAATGGTAGAGCGCACGGCTGTTAACCGTGATGTTGTAGGTTCGAGCCCTACTTGGGGAGTTTTTTTTATAATAGTATATGGCGACATAGCCAAGTGGTAAGGCGTGGGTCTGCAACACCCTGATCAGCGGTTCGAATCCGCTTGTCGCCTCTACATTTTGGGCACACTGTTAGGTGTGCCTTTTTTGTGTGTTTTTTTGCGCTGCACCATATATTGTCGCTCTCGCGATGGCAGACAAGAGTGTATTACCGGACTTTGTCCGGTAATACACTAAATAAATGTCATAGATTTATTATTTACGGAGGATATATACAATTATAGCGTTGCCAATGATGAATTTATCAGCTAAAATAGGATGGTCATTGGGTGTTTTTATGATATATTTTCTTCGGCTTGGAAAATAATCAGAATACACCGACTATTTTTGATGATCATACCATTTTATAAGAGAGGAGAATTTTCATGAAGTTCGGACATTTTGATGATAATTCACGAGAATATGTTATTGAAACACCGAAAACTCCACTTCCTTGGATAAATTATCTTGGGAGTGAGAATTTCTTTAGTTTGAGAAGTAATACAGGCGGCGGATATAGTTTTTATAAGGATGCCAAGCTTTTAAGGCTTACCAGATATCGTTATAACAATTATCCTATTGATACTGACGGTCATTATTTCTACATAAAAGATGAAGATACCGTCTGGAATCCAGGCTGGCAGCCTGTAAGAACTGATCTGGATTCGTATGAGTGCAGGCATGGTCTTGGCTATACTGTAATTACAGGAAAGAAGAACGGAGTTACTGCTAAGGAGGAGATACTTGTACCAGTTCACGATAATGCTGAGCTTACAAGAATAACTCTTACAAATGATTCAGATAAAGTTAAGGAGCTTGACCTTTATAGCTATGTAGAATTTTGTCTTTGGAATGCAGAAGATGATATGAGCAATTTCCAGAGGAACTTTTCTACAGGCGAAATAGAGTATGAGGATGGAGTTATCTATCATAAGACTGAGTATCGTGAGAGACGTAATCATTATGCTGTTTTTGCAGTAAACAGCAGGATTGATGGATTTGATACCAGCAGAGACGTATTCTGTGGTGCATATCATGGTGATGAAGCACCGGAGATGGTCATGGGTGGCAAGAGCGGCAATTCAATTGCTCATGGTTGGGCACCTGTAGGCTCACATCATATTAAACTCACATTACAGCCGGGAGAAAGTAGGGATTATATATTTATCCTCGGTTACTGCGAAAATCCTAAAGAGGATAAGTTTATTAAAAATACAGAGTATTCCTCTAAGGAAGAAGCATATAAGGCTTATAAGGCTGAGAGAAGTAATGCAGTATTTACTGCCGACAAGCTTTACGGAAAAACTTATGTAAGTACACTTACAGACCTCTATACGGGCGGTATTTTGAATAAAAAGTCTGCTAAGGAGCTTATCAGTAAATACCAGACAGATGAAGCCTTTGATGCTGCAATGAAGGAACTTCGCGATTACTGGGATGATCTTCTTTCAACAATGCATGTATCATCCGGTGACGAAAAGCTTGATCGTATGGTAAATATATGGAACCAATATCAGTGCATGGTTACCTTTAATATGAGCAGATCTGCAAGCTATTATGAAAGCGGACTTGGTAGAGGAATGGGCTTTAGAGATTCCTGTCAGGATCTTCTTGGATTTGTTCATCTTATTCCTGAACGTGCAAGGGAAAGGATAATAGATATTGCAAGCACGCAGCTTGCCGACGGAAGTGCTTATCATCAGTATCAGCCTCTTACAAAGCGTGGAAATGCAGCTATCGGCGGAGGCTTCCATGATGATCCGCTTTGGCTTATCGCCGCTGTCGCTGCCTATATCAGAGAGACAGGAGACTATGATATTCTTAACGTATCTACTCCTTTTGATAATGACGAGAGCACAGCAGAACCTTTAATGGAGCACTTAAGAAGAAGTTTTAATTATATAAAGAACGAGAAAGGACCACATGGTCTTCCTCTTATCGGACGTGCAGATTGGAACGATTGTCTTAATCTCAACTGTTTCTCGGATACACCGGGGGAAAGCTTCCAGACTACAGGACCTGATGAGGGACCTGTTGCGGAAAGTGTATTTATTGCCGGCATGTATGTTAAGTATGGTAACGAATATGCGGAGATATGCGAGCATACAGGTTTAAATGATGAAGCCGTCGAAGTAAGAAAAGAAACAAAGAAGATGTCAGATACCATTCTTTCTGCCGGATGGGATGGTGAATGGTTTATAAGAGCGTTTGATGCCAATGGTGATCCTGTTGGAAGCAGTAAGGATGATGAAGGAAAGATCTTTATTGAATCACAGGGTATGTGTGTTATGGCAGGCGTTGGTACGGACAGGAACGATGAAAATTGCCCTGCAGCAAGGTCTATGAGAAGCGTTGAAAAGTACCTTGATTCAGAAAGAGGTGTTATGCTTCATCAGCCTGCTTATACATCTTACAGACTCAATCTTGGTGAAATAAGCTCATATCCGCCTGGATACAAGGAGAACGCAGGAATTTTCTGCCACAATAATCCTTGGATAAGCATTGCTGAGACAAGACTTGGACATGGCAACAGAGCATTTGACATATATAAGAAGACCTGCCCTGCTTATGTTGAGGATATAAGTGAGATACATAGAACAGAGCCTTATGTATATTGTCAGATGGTTGCGGGCATGGATGCTGCAACTCCGGGCGAAGGTAAGAACAGTTGGCTCACAGGTACAGCCGCATGGACATTCTTCAATGTAAGCCAGTATATATTAGGCATTCGTCCTGCATTTGACGGCCTTGTACTTGATCCATGTTTAAGAAGTGATCTTCTGAAAATCACATGTCAGAGAAAATTCCGCGGAGTTACTTACGACATTGTGATAGATAATGCAGAGGGACATGAAAGTGGAGTAAAAGAACTTATCATAGATGGCAATTCAGTTAAAGGAAACCTTATACCTTACAGAAAAGAGGATATAGGAAAAACTGTTCACGTTATGGTAAGGATATGATACAAGGGTTATAGAATATAAAGATAAAAGAGGATGGGAGACCATCCTCTTTTTAGTCCAAAATCCTTAGCTAGGGCCGGTATTAGTTGCATCTCATTTAAAAAAATTTACATAAATCCTTAATTGTTTGTTTTGCAGTGTTGCATTATAAGCTTAAAGCGGTTAAAATAATGTTTATGTGTCAGTTATCAAAATATAAATGTTTTTACTTCAGGTAACAAAAGTTATACATAATTCTATACCAGAAACAGGGGAATTTTATGTCCAGAAAATTAACGAGAGATCTGATTCCAGGGATGGTTTTGGATGAGGATGTATATAGTTCCAATGATATTCTTATAGTATCAAGGGGAACAGTGCTTGATGATAAAATAATCACAGCACTTTCTTTTCATACTATTCAATCAGTTAAGATTACAGATGAAACGGATAATATACAGCCACCTTCACAGGAGGAGATAGAGACCACTTATTCTCAGAAAATAAGAAGAAGTGTCGAATTTAAAGTTTTTGAGAAGAAGTTCGAGCAGTCAGTTGGAAGTCTTAAGAGAAATCTTTCGGATGTTGTTGCCAAGAGCAATATAAATCTGAATGAATTATATGTTGAGCCTGCAAGGCTTGTGGCTACAATACCATCAGGTATACACATGTTTGATATGCTGCATAACATGCGACTGTTTGATGACCCTACTTATGTGCACAGTCTGAATGTATCCCTTATCTGTAACGTATTCGGACGCTGGCTCAATCTTCCTTATCAGGAAGTTAAAACACTGACGCTTTGCGGACTTATGCATGATATCGGTAAGATGAAAGTTCCTAATCAGATAGTCGGTAAGCCTTCAAAACTGACAGAAGAAGAATTCAAGATAATTAAGAGACATACTCTTGAAGGATACTATCTGTTAAAGGATATGGATATTGACGAGCATATTAAAATGACAGCGCTTATGCATCATGAAAAATGTGACGGTTCGGGATATCCTTCAAGGCTGACAACAGAACAGATAGACCAGTATGCAAGGGTAGTAGCCATTGCAGATGTGTATGACGCAATGACAAGTGCCAGAGTATATAGAGGACCTATATGCCCGTTTAAGGTAATAGAAATTTTTCAAAAAGAGGGACTTTCAAAGTATGATCCTAAATATCTCTTAACGTTCTTAGAGTATATTACGGATACATATATGAACAATAATGTGGAGCTTTCTGATGGCAGAAAGGGGAAGATCGTTCTGATCAATAAACTTGATCTTGCGAGACCGTTAGTAAAGCTTCCTGATGGTTATGTTGATCTTTATGAGGAAAGAGACATTAGTATAGAGAAGATAATTTAATATGAATATGAATGAAAAAGTTTATAAAACCAAGGGGGAATTACTGCTCTTTTTTATGAAGGGGAGTAAACGATATTTTATCGGAAGCACTATATTCATAGTGTTCCTCACATTTTTAAATCTTGTAAATCCAAAGATAGTAAGTTTTACAGTTGATTCAGTGATCAATGATAAGGAAACAGATCTTTCACAGAAGTTATTTCCTCTGCTTGAAAAATTTTTTCCTGCCTCTGTGGGAACACCGAGGGCATACCTTACGGAACACTTATATCTTATAGCAATTGCAGTAGTAGCAGTGGCACTGGTAGCGTGTATCTGCCGCTATTGTTCTGCGATACTAAATACAAAGGGTGCAGAAATGCTTGTTATGACTATAAGAAATAAGGTTTTTTCCCACATTGAAAATCTTCCTTTTTCATGGTATATGGAAAATAAGACAGGCGATATAATACAGAGATGTACTTCGGATGTTGAAACTGTAAAAAGATTTCTTTCAGACCAGCTTACGAACATGATAAGAATAATAATCCTTATCATAAGTTCTATTACTTTTATGCTTGGAATGAATGTAAAACTTACCTTGTTTGCATCTGCATTTTTACCTGTTGTGTTTTTCTTTTCGTTATTTTTCCATGGAAAATTTTCAAAGAGATTCAAAGAGGCTGACGAACAGGAAGGTATACTTTCTTCTATTGCACAGGAAAACCTCACAGGCGTAAGAGTAGTTCGTGCATTTGGTCGCGAAAGGTATGAGCTGGAGCGTTTTAACAAGCAGAATGAGCATTATTATAAAGTGTGGTCGAAGATCAACCTTATGCTGTCTGTTTTTTGGACTTCAAATGACTTTTTTTCAGGTCTGCAGGTGCTTACTGTAGTTGCGCTTGGAGCATATTATGCGGTGCAGGGAAGCCTGACTGCCGGCGAATATATTGCATTTATTTCCTATAATGCCATGCTTGTCTGGCCTGTCCGCATGCTTGGAAGAATGGTCAATCAGATGAGTAAGGCCGGTATTGCCATAGACAGGATTGCGTACATAATGAACTCTCCTGCGGAAAGTGATGTATCCAATGCGCTGATGCCTCCGATTGACAGAGATATTGAATTTTCACATGTTTCTTTCAGCTATGAGGGCAGTACAGAAAAAGTGCTTGATGATGTTTCATTCAAGATAAAAGCAGGAACAACATTGGGTGTGCTTGGCTCTACTGGTTCGGGCAAGTCTACTCTTATGTATTTACTTACCAGACTTTATGAAATCGCACCTGATTGTGGCGATATAACGATAGGCGGAGTCAATATAAAGCAGATAAAGGCTTCGTGGCTTCGTAAAAATATCGGTATCGTGCTTCAGGAACCATATCTCTTTTCAAGGACACTTGGGGAAAATATAAGTATCGGTATGGATAAGGCAACAGACAGGGATGTCAGAGATGCTGCAAGAACAGCCAGCCTTTTGGATACAGTAGAGGGATTTGCCAAGGGGTTTGACACCTTTGTAGGAGAGAGGGGAGTGACTCTTTCCGGTGGACAGAAACAGAGGGCGGCAATTGCCCAGATGATAATTCACGATACCCCTGTAATGATATTTGATGATTCTCTTTCTGCAGTAGATACTGAAACTGATGCAAAGATAAGGGAGGCACTCAGAGAAAAATCAGGTAAAGCTACAGTGATAATCATCGCACATAGAATTACTACTCTTATGGATGCTGATGATATTATCGTGCTCGACAGAGGAAAAGTTGAAGAAGAGGGAACTCATGAGAAGTTGCTTAAGAAAGACGGCATATATAAGAGGATTTATGACATCCAGACTGCCGGAGGTCTTGATAAAGAAGAGGAGATGTAATGGAAGAAGAAAATGAGTATGTATCATTGCCATTTTTTGGCATACCGAAGATACTGCCTTATATAAAGAAGTATACATGGAGTATTGTTGCGATGCTCATTGCAGTATTGCTTGGCTCCGCAATGGATATTATCTTCCCGCTGTTTAATAGGTATGCGATTGATAATTTTATCGGCAAGGGTACTGTGAAGGGACTGGGAGTTTTTGTTCTGCTCTATGTCCTTGCCCTTTTAGTTCAGAATGCGGGGAATTTTGTGTCGGCGTATCTTTCTGCGAGAAATGAAATAGCAGTTGACAGGGATATGAGAAATTATAGCTTTGCTCACTTACAGACCTTGTCGTTTTCTTATTTTAACCAGAATAATGTAGGTTACATTCATGCAAGAGTAATGAGTGATACAGGAAGGATAGGAGAGATCGTTTCATGGAATCTTCTTGATCTTTCATGGAATACTCTTTATGTTGTTGGTGTTTATGTGGTAATGTTTTCTATAAATGTAAAACTTACCCTGTTTGTTTCGGTACTTGTGCCTATATCACTTGCTCTGTTTGCTTTTTTTGAAAAAAAGCTTGTTTTTCTCAACAGAAAGCAGAGAACCCTCAATTCAAAGATTACCGGTGATTTTAATGAAGGGATTACAGGTGCTAAGACCATAAAGACACTTGTTGTCGAAGAAACCATAAACAACGATTTTATGAAAGACACTGATGATATGAGAAGGCTTACAGTGCATACCACTCATTTTTCTGCATTGTTTTCTGCAACAATATCACTTATTTCTGCAGTTGCGCTTTCGCTTGTCCTGTGGCAGGGAGGACACCTTACGATGGATGGTGTTATGATGATCGGTACTCTGTCAGTTTTTATGAGCTATGCCCAAGGGATAATGGACCCTATACAGCAGATAGTAGGAGATATTTCATATCTTATTCAGTGTCAGGTAAATATTGAGCGTTTTACAAACCTTATGAATACAGAGTCTGATGTGGCGGACAGTCCTGAGGTTGTAGAAAAATATGGAGATACATTTAACCCTAAAAAAGAGAACTGGGAGTCTCTTAAGGGTAATGTTGAATTTAAGGATGTGTCATTTAAGTATCCGGATGGCGATGAAATGGTGCTGTCTCATTTCAACCTGAAGGTACCGGAAGGAACCAATGTGGCAATAGTAGGTGAAACTGGTGCGGGAAAATCTACCCTTGTCAATCTCGTCTGCCGCTTCTTTGAACCGGTAGAGGGAGAGGTTCTTATCGATGGTAGAAATGCAAAGGAACGCAGCCAGCTCTGGCTTCACAGCAATATAGGTTATGTGCTTCAGACACCGCATCTTTTTTCCGGTACTGTGCGGGAAAATCTTAAATATGGAAATCCTGATGCGAGTGACGAAGAGATCATGCAGGCGATAAGGCTTGTGGATGCCGAGTCTGTTATAGAAAAGATGGATAAGGGGCTTGATTCCGAGGTCGGTGAGGGCGGAGACCTTCTTTCGACAGGAGAAAAGCAGCTTCTTTCTTTTGCAAGAGCGATACTTGCAGACCCTCGTATTCTTGTGCTTGATGAGGCTACATCTTCTATTGATACTGTTACAGAAAAACGTATACAGGATGCGATAGGAAAGGTTATAAAGGGGAGAACTTCCTTTATGATAGCCCACAGACTTTCTACAGTAGTTGACGCGGATGTTATACTTGTAGTTAGAGATGGTAAAATCATTGAGCAGGGAAAACATGCTGAGCTTATGAAGAAGAAGGGCTATTATTATGAGCTCTTTACAAGACAGTTCCAGGATTCTGCTACTGAAAAGGCTTACAGTGATTCTCCTGCACTACAGTAAAACAGGAAGTGTTATTTTATGAACAGAACAGGTTATACAAGAGGCGGTATTTACACAGGAATCGGTATTGCAGCTGCTTTTCTTCTTGCTATCATGCCAAGAGTCAAGAAAAGAGATAAGATAAGCATGTTTAAAGGTTGCAATTTTGCTCACAGAGGACTTTTTCAAAATGAAGGCGAGGCTCCAGAAAACTCACTGCCGGCTTTCAAAAAGGCGGTAGAAGAGGGTTTTGCAATCGAGCTTGATGTGCAGCTTACAAGTGACAAGGTTCCCGTAGTCATACATGATTTTGACCTTAAGCGTGCATGCGGAGCCGATGTAAAGGTAAAGGATCTCACAATTGATGAACTTAGAAGCTGTTACAGGCTTTTTGAAAGCGAGGAAAAAGTGCCGACACTTGCAGAAGTCCTCGAACTTGTGGATGGAAGAGTGCCGCTTTTGGTTGAAATAAAGAGCATGAACCTTGACATGACCGTGTGCCGCAGGACATGCGAGCTATTGGATGCCTATAAGGGAGAATGGTGCGTGGAGTCCTTTAATCCAGCTGTGCTTTTCTGGTTCAGATGGAAAAGACCGCATGTGATAAGAGGTCAGCTTTCAGATGATTTTGTAAAAGAGGGTATGGAAAAGCATAAATGGCTTATGAAGATGCACACCAATCTTGTAACCAATTTTGCTACGAAGCCTGATTTTATAGCTTATAATTATAAATATGCAAATTCACTCGGCTTTAAGTTGAACCGTATACTGTATGGAGTGCCTGCGTTTGCATGGACAGTTAAAAATGAAAAGCAGCAAAAGAGGGCAAAGAAGTATTTTGATACTATGATCTTTGACAGCTTTGTGCCTAAGCACAGAAGACATTGACCAGCCAGTATACGAAGTTTAAAGGACTTTCTATGAATTTTGCTTTTTATAGCATCTCTGATTTATAGATAAACGTGAAATATTTTAGAATATACTTGACAATCAGCATATATGATAAAATAATTAAGTTACTAATTAGAAGCCTAATAGGTTCTATTTAGTAACTTTTTTTATATGCGTGTTTTATATCGAAACAACTACATTGAATGTTGAAGGGGTAATTATGGGGAAAGAACGTATTATTCTTGCTGATATAAGCAAGAGCTATTACTCTGAGGCAGGGGTGACTCAGGCGTTGCATAAGATAAACCTGACTTTTTGTAATGGAGAATTTGTAGCGGTCACAGGTGAAAGCGGGAGCGGTAAATCAACTCTATTATCAGTCCTTGGAGGCATACTGTCTTTTGATGAAGGTGAGATGACTGTCGACGGGGACGATACTTTCAAGTATGATGAAGCAGACTGGGAAGAGTATCGTAGAAATAAAGTAAGCTTTGTATTTCAGGACTATTCTCTTGTAGACCACATGACCGTACTTGAAAATGTGGTGACTGGAATGCTTACAAGGGGGATTTCTACAGAGACAGCAGGCAAAAAGGCAGGACGTTTTCTTGAAATGACAGGACTTAGCCAGTATGCGGCTCATAAAGCTTTTGAACTTTCAAGTGGTCAGAAGCAAAGACTTTCCATAGCAAGAGCATTAGCTAAAGAGACGGGGATAATCCTTGCAGATGAACCGACGGGAAGTCTTGATGAAGAAAATACTCTTAGGACTATGAGCGTGCTAAAGGCTTTGTCTAAGACCTGTCTTGTGCTTCTTGTAAGCCACGAAAAAAGGGTGGCAAGATTCTTTTCGGACAGAATGATAACTATAAGCGGCGGTAAGATTATTTCCGACGAAGAGATACTTGACGCAGGGAATTACGAAAGGGAAGATGACCAGAACATTTATTTAGGCGAAATGGAAAAAAGCGAGGTTCGCCTTGATGGACTGATACTTGATCTTTACAAGGATAAAACGGATGCAGAAAATATAAGGCTTACGCTTGCAGTTAAAAATGGCAGACTTTATATAAAAAGTGATGACAGGAAGATAATGCTTGCAGGGGATGAGACCGGAGTAAATCTGAATCATGGCGTAAAAGAAAAGATAGAAAAAAAGGAGATTGAGAACTTTTCATTTCAACTTGAAAAACCTAAAGTCAGCGAAAAAGGGAAAAATGCTGAGGCAAGGCGCATGACCATAAAGAAACTTTTTTTAAGGAATAAAAGGCAGGTCCTTATGGGTGTGGTTTTTGTGCTTACCGCAATAATGGTGTCGGTGGCGTCTGCCAATCTTATGAATATAATGAAGGTGGATAAGGACTCGGTACTTTCCTCTGACCCGCTTTATATGCAGGTGGATTTTACCAAGGTTACATCGCTTCTTGATGACAAGCAGAGAGAGGATATACTGGATTTTGTTGAAAATGATCTTACTGCCGACAAGGATCTTGATATTTTTTATTCGCCGAAGACCTCTCTTTATTTAAAAGGTGATGTTTTCAAACAGCTTGAAAATGTGATGCAGGCAGTGCCGGGATTTTCTTTCGGGGATGTAAAGAGGGTTTATGAAAAGAATCTTGTATATGGCAAGCTTCCGGCAAAGTATAATGAAGTTGCAGTTGATGAGATAGTGATAAAAAAGCTTGCAGCCACAAAGGGAGTGCTTGGCGATTTTTATGAGAAGGAATCTGACTATGTAGGAGCAAAGCTTTATGCACCGGGTTCTTATACAGAACTTACCATAAGTGCGATCGTAAAGACTGGTATGCCGGACATTTATGCCGATACGACTACACTTTGCGGAATGGCAAAGAATTCTGTAAAAATAATGACACCAGAAGAATATGCTTTATCTTCAGGTAAAAATGAGCCGGCTCTTGCGGAGAATGAAATCTTTATGCGAGATGGGCTTTTTGAGGCAGTTTCTGATAAGGAAAATTATCATTTCGGTGACAGTAAGGATGATTACAAAATAAAGGGAACCTTTGAAGACGGACTTGGAGCCGATTTTATTGTTCATAAAAGCACAGTGCAAAAACTGGTCAACCTTTGTATAAGCGGCGATAGAACTTGCATGGTGATGACAGATGAGAGAGAGGAAACAGAGGCAAAGCTTTATGCCGAAGCAGGGGTTTACAGCAGTTCATTTCACCTTGAAGTTACTTGTCCTTATGAAGAAGAACTGACAGCTTATATAACCACTCACAGGGCGGGAGCGTCACTTGCATTTGCTTTTCTTACGGTATTTGGATGTGCTTCGCTCGTGATGATATTCTTTGTGACAAAGAGCATAGTTGCTGAAAGAACAGAAGAATTTACGGTCTGCAGACTTATCGGTATCAGAAGGAAAACTATACTCAATTCATATTTGGTTGAAATGTTCCTTTTCACGACCATGACTACGTTACCGGCAGTCATTTTAACATGGATCGTAATTAAGATGGCAGGGAGTGTTCCGACGGCAGAGACAGGGCTTTTCTTCCCTTGGTGGTGTGCTGTCTGCATTGTTTTTGCAGGATATATTTTAAATGCACTTATAAGCCTGCTTCAGGTATCGGGGATACTTAGAAAACCTCCGGTTGAATTGAACTCAAAGTAAGTGAAGCAAAAATGTATCTTAAACAAATCTTAAAGATTTAACCTCTTTTTTATTAAACTTAATAGGGCTATGATGTATGTATCAAAAATGATTTTGACTTTTACATCATCAGAAGTTGTGCTTTTGCGAAGCGAAAGTGCTGAATATCAGTTTTGCTGATACAGAATATATTGCTTCGCAGCACGACAATTATAGTTAGCAAAGCCAGTCTTGTGTTTTATAGAAAGGGAGGTTTGTATGCACAGTGCGGAGTGTGTAGCCGGCGATTCTTACAGGAGGGTACGTGTAATAAAGAAAAGAGCTGCTAAAAGGCGCAGAAGACGGAGAATCTTGAACTTTTTCCTTATGTTTTTTTCGGTTTGTATTCTGGCAGTCTTTGCAAGCATGGTAAGGGAGCAGGTCGTAAGGCAAAAACTTGCAGAGGTGCCGGAAGAACTTGCAAGCTTATATGAAAGAAATCCAGATGCCAGAAGCTTTGTGCTTGATTATAAAGAAAAGCATAATAAAAAGCCTCGGATTGACCTTAGCAAATATGCAGATATCAATACAGTTCCGCTTCTTATGCAATGGGATGAAAGATGGGGATATAAAAAATATTCGGAGCAGTATTTCGGTCTTTCGGGATGTGGGCCGACCTGCATGTCCATGGCCTACATCTATCTTACAAAAGATACAAGGAAAAGCCCTGATTATATGAGGAAGTTTGCGACTAAAAATGGTTTTTCAACAGATGGAAGCGGTACGGCATGGGCATTTATCACTAAAGGCGGGGAAAAACTTGGCCTTGATGTTACCGAGCTTCCGCTTGACAAATCAATTATAGACAGAAAACTTGTATCAGGAAATGTTGTGATATGCATAATGGGACCGGGGAAATTTACTACCGGAGGTCACTTTATAGTGATTGCGGGGATTGAGAACGGGAAATATAGGATAAACGATCCGAATTCTTATACCAATTCAAATAAACTGTGGGAGTACGACGAAATCTCCGATCAGATTAAAAATTTATGGAGTCTGTCAGCAAGGTAAAGGCTGACAGACTCTTTTTAGTAGAACAAATCCTTGAAAGCGCTTTGGAATTGGGACAATACAAAAGAATATTTTACGCTTCTTTGGTCTTAATCACTTCTTAAAGAGTTAGAGTCTTTATTCTTAAAATTAAAAGATGTAAAATGATTTCAGATGATGTAAAAGGAGAATTTTGAAACAAATGAATAACAATACAGTTCTTATCTGCGATGATGAACCGGATATTCTTTCTGCATTAAAGATCTATCTTGAAAGCGAAGGAATGGCTGTTGTTGAAGCTTCAAATGGCAAGGAAGCTCTTGATATAATGAAAAAAATGGAAACCGGAGTGATACAGCTTATTCTCTTGGATGTTATGATGCCTGTAATGGATGGTATTGTTGCAATGACGGAGATACGCAGATTTTCAAACGTTCCGATAATCTTGCTTACTGCAAAAAGCGAGGATGCAGACAAGATAATGGGACTTACTATAGGTGCGGATGATTATGTGACAAAACCTTTTAATCCTGTGGAGCTTATTGCAAGAGTAAAGTCTGTGCTAAGAAGATATACCATGCTTGGAAGTCTTGACGGCAATGTTTCAGAGAAAAAGGGAACTTACACAGCAGGCGGCATTGAACTTAGGGATAAGGAAAAGGAAGTGTTTCTTGACGGAGAGAAGGTTTCTCTTACTCCATTGGAATATGATATTCTGAAATTTCTGATGGAGCATAAAAATGAAGTTCTCTCGCCTAAGGAAATCTATTCCGGTGTGTGGAATGATTATGTGGGCGGCGCTGAAAGTACGGTTGCTGTCCATATAAGACATTTGCGTGAAAAGCTTGAATATGACAGTCAGGAACCGCGCTATATTAAGGCTGTATGGGGACATGGTTACAAACTGGAGGGTTGAAATGAACAAAAATAAGACTGTCTGCAAAGGTACAGCATGCATGGTATTCTGTACTCTGATGGCGTTTATTCTGGTCTGCTGCTTGCTTGCAATGGCAGTGCTTACATCCTTTCAAATATTTGGTGAGGATGATTCAAGAATAAGGGAAAGGGTTTTAGATAAAGCGGCAGAAAATTTTGCCCTGATAGCTCTGGCGGACAGAAATGGAAATTATGCGGATGACAGGTTGAAAGATACAAACTGCAGATACGGAGTGATAGAAGGTGATATTGACATTGAAAAATTAGATCTAAACGATCCGAAAATATATCTGCACAGAAATTTTACAGGAAATGTTCCAAAAGACCATCAGACCCTTGTGGAGTACATAAGTGACAGCGCCAGATTTGTTACATCTTCAGACAGGCTTTTTGAACTGTCAGGAGAAAGAAGAAACAGGATAATCGATAATAGTCAGTACATTACCGAGACAAGCAGTATAAAGGGAATTGGCTATGATCTTATAGGTGAGCGGGCGTATGTCTGGGACGACAAAAATTGTTATAAGCTTGATGGCGAAGTTTACTTTCGCGACACTTCTGATACTAAGGGGACAGCCAATACAAACAAGATTTATTCACTTATCTGGGAGAAGAACAGAAAAGAGGTAAGTTTTGCAAAAGAAGGGGCTCTATACATAAACGGAGAAGCCTACAGTCCGGTTTCGGCAACGGATAGCAGTTTTACCTTAATCCTTCAGTCGTTCAATGGAAATGGCCGTCTTAGCGCAGAAAATATTGCCGACCTTAGCGAGATTCACGATAAACTTGAAGACTCCGACATTAAAACAGCCGGGTTAAGTTCTATTTCAACCATAGAGCACGAAAAAACTGACAAAAACGTAAAGGCTTACACCTTTATATCTTTTCCGACAGAAAAAATAGCTAAAAATGGTGACTTCTACGCACAGGCATATTCTTATATAAAAAAGCTTCCGATAATTCAGTGGATGCTTCCCTTAGGAGCAGTCATTTCGGGTATCTTATTCCTTTTAACATTCATAATGTTCATAAAAAAAGCAGGAAACGTGAATGAGAAGGGTGAAATATGCTTACAGGGGTCAGAGCGCATACCATGGGATCTTGGCGCATTTTTACTTATTTTTTTTGAATGTGTGATTGTTATAGTCATAGAAGAATGTTTTGAATCTGAGCTGGACCCACTAAGTCCTGTCTTTTTTATGGTTCTTGTAAGCGGAATCGTAGCAGGGATTTTCGCGGGAATGCTTTGGTTGAAATGCCTTGTTGTAAATATCAAGGTAGGAAAAGGGCTTGTAAATACACTTATATATCGCATTGTAAGAATGTTTGCAGGCTTGCTTGCAAAATCACATAAAAGAGTCAGAGAGACCCGCAGATCTGTAAAAATGACAATCAGAGTCTGGATGTACTTTGCAGTGATCACCTTTATCGAATTTATAATACTTGTTATGTTTGAGGTAAAGGGTGGTCTGTATCTTATGTGGATCATAGAAAAGATCATGTTTGCCTTATTTATTAAGGGATGGATTTATCAGTTTGCCCAGATAAAAAATAAAATGCTTGATGTCGCAGCCGGAAATCTTGATGCAAATGTTGATACAAAGGGGATGTATATCGATTTTGAGGAAGAGGGAAAGGCATTAAATGAGATCAGAGGGGGAATAAATATAGCTATAAATGACCGTTTGAAAAGCGAACGTATGAAGACAGAGCTTATAACAAATGTTTCTCATGACATAAAGACACCGCTTACATCTATAATAAATTATGTGGATATTATTAAAAAAGAGGGGTTAGACAGCCCTGAAACAGGCAAATATCTGGATGTGCTCGACAGGCAGGCAAGCAGATTAAAAAAGCTTATAGAAGACCTTATAGAGGCATCGAAAGCGGCAACCGGAAATATAAAATTCAATATGGAAAAGGTCAATGCGAGAATCATTTTAAACCAGTCCATAGGTGAATTTGAAGAAAGACTTCAGGAGAATGAGATCGAACTTATCAGTACAGTGCCGGAGGAGGATATTTTTATAACTGCTGATAACAGGTATCTCTGGCGGGTTTTTGAAAATCTCATGAGCAATATTTCAAAATATGCCATGCCGCATACAAGAGCTTATATAGATTTAGTCGATGCAGATGGAAATATCAGCTTTATTTTCAGAAATATATCAAGGGACAGATTAAATATATCGGCAGATGAACTTATGGAACGATTTGTAAGAGGGGATTCATCAAGAAATAAAGAAGGCAATGGGCTTGGACTTTCTATTGCTTCGTCACTTGCAAAGTCTATGGGCGGCGATATGAAAATTACTATTGATGGCGACCTCTTTAAGGCAAGTGTTCTGTTTACGAAGCAGGTATAAATGAAATAAAAAAACTTGACAAATAAAAAAGTGTGTTATCATTAAAAAAACTTAATAAAATCAATATTTTGCTTAATTTATAGTAAGCGAAGAAAATATTTCATATATGTGGCCAGCCACATTTGTGACTGGCCTTTTTTAATGGTATTATCTGCCAAATCTGAGTTGAAGGTGCAAGATAACTTGGAATTTTTTGTTGCTAAGCAATAATTGTTATCATTGCTATAATTAGCGTTATCACCTTTTTCTTAATGGTTAACGCTAATTATACAAATGAATCTTCTGTATTAAGTTTAGCTTGGAAGTTTATGGACAATTTATTCATTAAATAAGGTGCCACAACGCATTTCACAAATTTAAAAACATTTTAATTTTGTGAATCAGAAAGCCATCTAGCTATATCTAAAATTTTTACCCCTTCTCTATCAACAGCAGGATGTTTTGTCCTTGCTATAATCATCTTTGGATAAGCATCTTTAATTGATAACAACGGAGCAAGTTCCCTTTCCATCGTCTCTGGCTGACTTATGTCATCGCTAACCTGAATATAAATCTTTTCATCTGCGTTTATTGCGACAAAATCAACTTCCTTTTTGTAAAGCTTACCAACGTAGACATTATATCCTCGGCGCATCAATTCAAGTGCAACCAAATTTTCATATTGCCGCCCATAATCCATATTTCTTCTGCCTAATCTGGCACATCTGAATCCACTGTCTACAGCATAATATTTTTCAATTGTTTTCAGAATTTCTTTTCCTTTAATATCGTATCTCTGAACCTTATAAAACAAAAATGCTTTGCATAAATAATCAACATAATTACCAATAGTAACATGATTTGTAGGCGTTTTATTCGCTGTTAGCATGTCACTAATCTTGTTGACAGAGGTAAGGTTACTGATATTATCTAGCATAAAGTCAGAAGTCTTCAAAAGTGCCATATCATCAGAAAGATTGTATTTTTTCTTTAAATCACGTGTAATAATTGTATCAAATATTCCTGAAATATAATTCATACGATCTCTTTCAGAGTCATATAGATAGGAACCCGCCATTCCACCATCTAGTACATATGCATCAAATGCTTCATCTATATCCTTTATCTGCTTATAATCGATGTACTCAGAAAAGCTAAATGGAAGCACATGAACATCTATATAACGACCTGTGAAAAGCGTTGCAAGATCACTGCTAAGCATAAATGCGTTGGATCCGGTAATATAAATATCGTATATCTTTTTATTGTACAGACTGTTAACAGCATTTTCGAAATCCGGACAAAGCTGCACTTCATCAATTAAGATATAATTATTGACATTTTCCTTACTTCCAGATGTGAAATAATCATATAATGCATGATATTCTTTTAAAGATTCATACTCCATATCCATGAGATCAACGTACATAATATTGCCTTGGGGATCTATTTCCTCTAGATACGAAACAAATGCACGCATGAGCTCCGATTTTCCACTTCTCCTAACCCCTGTAATTACTTTTATATCTGGTGTTCCTCTTAAACCTTTTAATCTATCTAAATACAAAGGGCGTTCAATCGTTTTCATACTGCTCTCACTTTCAAAACTTGAAATAAAATTATTTTCTGAAACTAATACTATTGTATGTCTGTAACCTTCTTGTTTCAAGGATGATTTTCAAAACTCTTAAAATATTCTATTTTTGAAAGTCCTTTTGCTTGGAGGAAAGATTATGATGAAGAAGATAATTGCTTTTTTCTATGCATGTGGATGATAATAAAGTATAAACGAAAAAACGGGCAGTTTAAAGCTGCCCGTTTTTTGTGTTGACAAGCTTAATGAGTAATGTTATATTTACTTTGTTAGACATACTACGACACACATAGCATGTCAGACATAGCAATACAGGCATATATTTCAGGGAGGAAGTGAGCACTATACAGATAAGCAGTGATGTTATCCGCGGATGTACAGACACGATCATCTTGTACCTGTTAAAAGAAAGTCCGTCTTATGCTTACGCTCTGTCAAAGCAGATAGAGGAGGTTTCTGATGGAGAGTATTCACTCAAGGAAACTACGCTTTATTCTGCGCTGACCAGACTTGAGAGATCAGACTATGTTTCTTCGTATCCGCAGATAGCTGAAAGCGGTAAAAAAAGAACATATTATAAGATTACAGATGCAGGGCTTGATTACTACAGGGATAAGTGCAAAGAGTGGAAATTTACACGTGAATTAGTGGAAAAGTTTGTTGAGTAAACACGGAGGAAGAGAATGGAAACTATAAGGAATTATCTGGAGATGATGTTTGCAGACCTGACGAATACAGCAGAAGTAAAGAGGGCAAAAGAAGAACTCTGGCAGATGATGGAAGATAAGTTTGATGAGGAGATCGTAAATGGGAAGTCTGAAAATGAGGCTGTTGCATCCGTTATAGCAAATTTTGGCAACCTTGATGAACTTGCAGAAACACTCGGTCTTAAAAAGTCTATGATAAGAGAAGAAAGACCTGCCCGAAGGAGATTGTCATTTGATGAAATTCAGGATTACCTTTCTGCGAAGGTTATCGACGGGGCTCTTTCAGGACTTGCAGTTGGTATGTTTATCTGCTGTGCGAGCGGAGTCATTGCAGAAACAGAACTTTTTGGAGATGAACATTATCTTTTAGGACTGATCCTTCTTTTTGCAATGATCGCCGGCGGAGTCGGCATCCTTATTTATAATGCGGCAATGATGAAAAAGTGGGATTATATTAAGAAAGAACCTTGCTCTATTGATTTTCAGACAGCAAACTATGTCAGCGAAAGAAAAGAAGCTTACAATTCAACCAATGCGATAATGAATGCGATAGGTGTTGGGCTCTGTGTGATCAGCGTTGTTCCAGTTATTGCTATAAGTGAGTTTACGCACGGTAATGATAAATTTGAAGCTATAGGAGTAGTTGCCTTGCTTCTTCTTGTTGCTGCAGGAGTATTTTTTTTCATATTTACAGGCAGCATAAATACTGGATACGATACTATACTTTCTGTAAATGATCCGTCTACCGTTGCTGGAGATTATCGTAAACGAAAATAAGTAATTTCGTTTACGATAAACGTCGCCGAGAATTAATGCTGGATAGAGCAAGCTCTATCCGCAATTATTTTCTTCGCTTACTATAAATAAGAGAATGTTTCACGTGAAACATTCTCTTATTTTGTTATAGTAAAACAAAATAAATTGATTTCATTTGCTATAAACTGATGTTTCACGTGAAACATCTTATGGAATTAATATCTGAATTGTGGTATCATAGGAGAGCAGTGTTTTGTTACACGCAAATGTTAATAGGTAATAATGTCAGAAAGGAAGAAATAAAGTGGCAAGAGTTATAGCAGTAGCTAACCAAAAAGGAGGAGTAGGTAAAACAACAACAGTTATCAATCTGTCTGCTTGTCTTGCTGAAAAAGGAAAGAAAGTATTGGTTGTGGATATGGATCCACAGGGAAATACTTCAAGCGGTCTTGGCATAGAAAAAAATGATTTAAAAAATACTGTATATGAACTTCTTATAGGAGATTGCAAACTTAAGGAGTGCATTATAAAGGATGTTTATGAAAATCTGGATGTAATTCCGGCGAATGTAGATCTTGCCGGTGCAGAGATTGAACTTATAGGACTTCCTGATCAGCAGTATATTTTGAAAAGAAATCTGGATACAATAAAAAAATCATACGATTTTATAATAATAGATTGCCCGCCATCACTTAATACTTTGACGATCAATGCAATGTCATCAGCAGATTCAGTTCTTGTACCTATTCAATGTGAATACTATGCGTTGGAAGGCTTAAGTCAGCTTTTGCACACAATAGAGCTTGTAAAAGACAGAATGAACAAGAAACTTTTTGTTGAAGGTGTTGTATTTACTATGTATGATGCAAGGACAAATCTTTCAATACAGGTTGTTGAAAATGTAAAGGATACACTTAAGCAGAATATTTACAAAACAATTATACCAAGAAACGTAAGATTGGCAGAGTCTCCAAGTCATGGACTTCCAATAATTAAGTATGATTCAAAATCTGCAGGAGCAGAAAGTTATAGAAATCTGGCAAATGAAGTTATAGCATTAAAAAAATAAGCATGTGATTGGAAATTTGTTAAAGGTTTTCTCGATGCTGCAGCAGGCACAGCATCGAGGGACAGTATGCCTGCGGTAAGGTGCAAAAAATGAAAAAAGGACTTGGCAGAGGTCTGGACTCAATGATTCCTGTTTCGAGTAGTGTGTCTGAAAAAAAAGAAAAGAAGCAGGCAGATAAACAGGATGAATTAAAAGAAATAGAAATTGACGTAAGCCTTATTGATCCAAATGGAGATCAGCCCAGAAAGAAATTTGATGAAGATGAGCTTTTAGAATTATCGGAGTCTATAAAGCAGCACGGAGTAATTGAACCTGTCATTTTGGCCAAACGAGGAAAAAGGTATGAAATGATCGCAGGAGAGAGAAGGTGGAGGGCTGCAAAGAAGGCTGGATTAAAGAAAATACCTGCAGTAATAAGAGATTATACAGAAAAAGAAATTATGGAAATTTCTCTTATTGAAAATATTCAGAGGCAGGATCTTAATCCGATTGAAGAAGCAAGAGCTTATAATACTTTATTGAAAGCATATAATATGAAGCAGGACGAACTTGCAGAAAGGATAAGCAAAAGTCGTACTGCTATAACAAATTCATTGAGATTATTGAAACTTGATGAACGAGTTATGAAAATGGTAGAAGATGGTATGCTTTCTGAAGGTCATGCAAGGACATTACTTGGTATAAGTGATAAAGACATTCAATATGAAACAGCATATAAAGTATTTGATGAAAAGTTATCTGTTCGTGAGACGGAAAAACTTGTAAAAAAACTTGCAGAGGATAAAGAGCCTGATGATAAAAAAGATGGGATGAGTGAGTCTGAACAGAGGGCTTATGAGTCTTATGAAAACAAGATAAAAGATTATATTGGAAGTAAAGTATCTATACATGCAGGTAAAAATGGCAAGGGTAAAATAGAGATCAGCTACTATTCATTGGAAGAACTTGAAAGAATATCTGATCTCATATTATCGTAAACGAAATATAAAATTCAGTTTGCGATGAACGTCGCTCAGAAATATTGCTGGATAGAGTAATCTCAATCTGCAATTATTTTCTTCGCTTACTATATAATGGAAAGAAGGACAAATAAATGACCTTATTTGGATATCAGGTGCCGGCGGAATATGTGATCTTTTCTATTGCAGGAGTTTGTCTGTTACTTCTCATATTTGATATTATTCAATTTGTAAAAATATCAGGTTTAAAGAAAAGAATGGCAGTTTTTATGGAAGGCAAGGATGGAAAAAGTCTTGAGGATGAATTTGCTACCAGATTTAGTGAACTTGATAAAATAAAAACTGATCAGGGTAAATCTTCAGAAGATATAGAAAGGATATTTGCTACACTGAAAAATACATTTCAGAAGATGGCGATAGTAAGATATGATGCTTTTAGAGAAGCTGGCGGGAAGCAGAGTTTTGTTTTAGCCCTTTTGGATGAAAAAAATAATGGTTCTATATTAAATTGTGTATATAGCAGTCAAGGAACGTATGTGTATCTCAGAGAGATAAAAGATTCGAAGTCTGAGATAGAACTTACTGAAGAAGAAAATGAAGCATTAAGACAGGCAATTTCAGATTGAGAAGTGGGACATGCTTATGCATGTCCTTATTAATTTACACAAAATGTGTAATAAGTTGCTTACTATAAATTTTATACTTACATTGGAGGAAGAAAAAGATTATAATGATACGCAGGTTGCACATTTTGTGGTAATCTGTAAGTATTTTAGAAAGAAGGTTATAAAAAATGGGTTATGATTTTTTATTTGATCTTGCTATTATTTTATTTACAGCAAAAATGTTAAGTATAGTAGCAAGAAAAATCAATCTGCCGGAAGTAGTTGGGCAGATTGCTGCGGGACTTTTGATAGGACCGGCAGTGTTAAATATTGTGAAGCCTGATGATTTTATCCGTAATATTGCAGAAATTGGTGTAATAATGCTTATGTTTGAGGTGGGGCTTGAAACCGATCTTAAGAAGCTAAGGTCTACCGGAAAAAAGGCAACGCTTATTGCAATGGGCGGTGTAGTATTGCCTCTTATTGCGGGAGCTGTTCTATATCTCCTTTTCTATGGCGGAAACCTTTCAGATTCAAGTGTACTTATTGAAGCATTATTTATCGGAACTATTATGACGGCAACAAGTGTAAGTATTACAGTTGCAGTCCTTAAGGAACTTAATGTATTAAATGGCACTATTGGTACTACAATAACAAGTGCCGCTATAATTGATGATGTTTTAGGAATAGTAGTTCTTACGTTTGTAATCGGTATGAAATCCAAGGGAACAAGTATTGCCCTTGTGCTTGGAAAGGCTATTTTATTCTTTGTACTTGCCCTTGTCTTTGGTGTATTGATAAATAAATTTTTTGTGTGGTATGACAAGAAGTATGAACATACAAGAAGAATAACTATTTCAAGTCTTGTTTTTTGTCTTGTAATGGCATTTATAGCAGAAAGATTTTTTGGCATTGCAGATATTACAGGTGCATATATCGCAGGTGTTGTACTTTGCAACCTTACTGATTCCAAGTATATCGAGAGAAGAATTGATATTAGCTGCTATATGATATTTGCTCCGGTATTTTTTGCAGGTATAGGTTTAAAAGTGAGCTTCCAGACAATGAATCTTCATTTGCTTGCATTTAGCTTGGCTTTTGCTATTGTTGCAATGCTTGGCAAGCTTATTGGATGCGGCGGAATTGCAAAACTTACAGGTTCATCAATGAGGGACGCGGCAAAGATTGGCTTTGGTATGATGGCAAGAGGAGAAGTCGCACTTATTACTGTTCAGAAAGGATTGGATGCAGGAGTTCTTACATCAGAATTCCTTACACCGGTCATCGTACTTATACTTATAAGTTCATTTACAACGCCAATCCTGTTAAAGAAATCGTTTACATCAGATAAAGAGGTAAAGACTGCATAGTGATCAGGTTGAAATATACCGCTATGAAAGAGGAGAAATTTGAAATACTTTAATCGGTGCCGCGGCAGGCACGACACTGATGGGCACCATGCCTGCGGCAAGGTATAATAAATGTTACATTTTGATAGCGATTATATGGAAGGATGTCATCCACTTATACTTGAAAAACTTTCTCAGATAAATTATGAGAAAAATGAAGGCTATGGCTCAGATAAATATTGTGAGAGCGCAATAAAAAAAATAAAAGAGGCATGTAAGAAGCCAGAGGCTAAAGTGCAGTTTTTAGTGGGCGGCACACAGACAAATTCTACAGTAATAAGAGCATTGTTAAGACCTTCGTTCGGCGTTATTGCAGCAGATACAGGTCATATAAATACCCATGAGGCGGGTGCAGTCGAAGCCGGTGGACATAAGGTTCTTACTATAAAAGGTACTGATGGTAAGATCAGCGCTTCGCAGATTGAAAACTATATGACTGCATTTTATGCGGATAGCAATTGGGAGCATGAAGTGCGTCCCGGAATGGTATATATTTCACATCCTACCGAATATGGAACTATTTATTCTGCTAAAGAATTAAAGGAGATTCATGAGGTATGTAAGAAATATAAAATGCCTTTGTTTGTAGATGGGGCGAGACTTGGCTATGGTCTTGCCGCACATGATACAGATGTTACTTTGCCTGTACTTGCAGACTCATGTGATGTTTTTTATATAGGTGGAACAAAGGTAGGTGCTCTTCTTGGTGAGGCAGTTATATTTACAGATCCTTGCCTTGAACAGGATTTCTTTACTATTAAAAAAATGGCAGGTGGTCTTCTTGCAAAGGGGTGGCTTATAGGTGTTCAGTTTGATATTCTTTTTACTGATGATAACTATATCAAAATATCAAAGAATGCTATTGATACTGCTATGGTAATAAGAGATGGACTTGCTAAAAAAGGAATAAAAACTTATCTTGATTCACCGACCAATCAGCAGTTCTTTCTTGTTTCAAATGAGGAGGAAGAAAGGATTCATGAATTTACAAGCTGTGGATTTATGGAAAAGCCGGACCCGGATCATTCTGTAATAAGATTTTGTACAAGCTGGGCAACAAGTATGGATGATGTAAATGAATTACTGTCGCATTTTTAAAAGCTGTTGACATGCAATAAGACTTGTGTTAAAGTGAAAATAAATATCCCCCATTTCAACCTGAATATTGATGAATGATTTTCGTCGTATTTGGTTGAAGTGGGGGCTTTTTTATTTTAGGGGGATTTATGAGAGAAACAGATATTATAGATGTGAAAAAGGTGGCAGAGGGAAATAAGCTTGTGCCTATAAAAAGGGAAATTGATGCAAACGATATAGTTCCGGCGGGAGTGTTGAAATCATTACTTCTGGTGTCGGATCATTGTTTTTTGCTGGAGTCGGTTGAAAAGGATAAGACATTGGGAAGGTATTCTTTTCTTGGATATGACCCTACCTTACAGATTTCATGTACAGATGGTGTAATGACAGTAAATGCAGGCGGAAGGATGAAACTTCATGAAGAAGAAGGAGAGAGTATAATAAGGCAGGTCCTTGCAGATAACAAGTCTGCAAAAATGAAAGATTTTCCACCATTTACCGGAGGACTTGTGGGATATTTTTCTTATGACTATATAAGATATGGAGAGAAAAAACTAAGAAATTTTCCGGAAAATTCATTTGAATACAGAGACCTTGATCTTATGCTTTTTGATAAAATTATCTGCTTTGATAATATGGAAAATAAAATTATCTTTATAGCAAATGTGAGAACAGATAATCTTGATACAGACTATAACAGAGCTGTTTTAAAGCTTGATGAGATGGAAAAACTGGTAAAAGAGAAAAGAGAAAAAGTTGTAAAAAATGGCAAACTTTTATCTGATTTTAAACTTGCAATGGACAAGGATGAATATTGCAAAAAAGTTGAAATGATAAAGAAAAATATAAAGGAAGGAGATATATTTCAACTTGTGTTCAGTAATCCTTTATCTGCAAAATATTCGGGAAGTCTGTTTGGTGCATATATGAATTTAAGGAAGAGCAATCCTTCACCATATATGTTTTACTTTCACGGAGATGATGTTGAAATGGCGGGGGCATCACCTGAAACACTGGTAAAAGTGACAGATGGCGTGGTAAGAACATTTCCGCTTGCAGGTACAAGACCGAGAGGAAAGAGTGAGGCACTCGATAAAGCTCTGGAGGAAGAACTGCTTGGTGACGAAAAGGAAAAAGCAGAACACAACATGTTAGTGGACCTTGGCAGGAATGACATTGGAAAGGTGTGTGAATTTGGGAGCGTTGAGGTGGAAAGATACATGGATATACAGAAATTTTCACAGGTGATGCATATAGGTTCTGAGGTAAAGGGAAGGTTATCGGAAAAGTGCGATCTGCTTGACGCTATAAGAGCTGTGCTTCCTGCCGGAACACTTTCCGGAGCACCAAAGATAAGGGCGGCAGAACTGATAGATAAGTATGAAGGAGACAGAAGAGGGATTTATGGAGGCGCTGTAGGTTACCTTGATTTTACCGGAAATATGGATCTTTGTATTGCGATAAGATTTGCTGTGAAAAAGAAAGATAGAGTATTTGTAAGGAGCGGAGCAGGAATTGTAGCAGACAGTGTGCCGCAAAAAGAATTTGAGGAATGTCGGAATAAGGCAAGAGCTGTAATAAATGCGATAAAGGACAGTTCTGAGGGATAAGAATTTTAACGATATTTTTAACGGGAGATAAAAGTATGATCTTATTGATAGATAACTATGATAGTTTTTCATATAACCTATATCAATATCTTGGGGAGCTTGAAAAGAATATAAAAGTGGTAAGAAATGATGAGATGACTGTCGGGGAGATTGAAGATCTAAATGCGAATGCTATCGTAATCTCACCAGGACCAGGGAGACCCAGTGATGCTGGAGTTTGTGAGGAACTTGTGAAAAAGCTTTATAAGAGAGTACCTATACTTGGAATATGTCTGGGACATCAGGGAATATGCGAAGCATTTGGGGCGGAGGTTACTTATGCGAAGACTTTGATGCATGGAAAAGCCTCGGAGATCACGATTGATAAGGCAAGTCCTATTTTTGAAGGAATACCAGAAAAGGTAAGCGTTGCAAGGTATCATTCGCTTGCAGTAAGGGAAAACAGTCTGTCGGACGTTCTTAAAGTCATAGCGAAAACTAAGGATGGGGAAGTTATGGCAGTCGGGCATAAAGAGTATCCTTTGTATGGGCTTCAGTTTCATCCGGAGTCAATAATGACGCAGTATGGAAAGAAGATGCTTAGTAATTTTATAAAGCAAGCAAAAATTTTTTCTTGACAAGAAATCAGAAGTATGATAAAGTCAATGACAACAAGAAAACAATTTAACAAGGCACCAGTTTAAACCATTGAAGCGGAGATAAAGTATCTGTATCGCTCACAGAGAGTCCGGGTAGGTGAGAGCCGGATAGAAAGAACAGTTACAAATGGACCGCCGAGGGCGTGAGGGAAAAGCGAAGGCTTAGTATCGCACGACGTGCAGGTATACGTCAGTTACCGGAGATATGTTTACTGTAGTATGTGTAAGTATCTCGTTGAGTGGGAGTTTTACACTCCTGATCAGGGTGGCACCGTGGGTTAGTAGAAAATATTATCCCGCCCCTGATATATCCAGAAAATTCTGGGTATATCAGGGGCGGGTTTTTTATTATCATCAATCTATGATTGATGATAGCCCGTCCGGCGTATGAGTGACATAAAAGGGGGAGAATTTTATGATAAAAGAAGCGATCGTCAAACTTGTTAACAGAGAGAATCTTACAGAAGAAATGGCAGAGGCTGCTATGAATGAGATAATGAGTGGCAATACAAGCGAGATTCAGATGAGCTCTTTTTTAACAGCGCTTGCAACAAAAGGAGCAAGTGTTGAGGAAATAACTGCCTGTGCAAGAGGAATGAGAAAGCATTGTGAGAAATTCTTGAATGATGAGCCTGTACTTGAAATTGTGGGAACCGGCGGAGATAAGGCGGGGAGCTTCAACATTTCAACCGTATCTGCCTTGGTTGTTTCGGCAGGTGGGATAAAGGTTGCAAAGCACGGCAACAGAGCAGCCACAAGTAAATGCGGCACAGCCGATTGCTTGGAGGCACTGGGAGCCAAACTTGCAATAAGTCCTGAGAAGTCAAGGAAAATCTTAGATAAGATCAATTTCTGTTTCCTTTTTGCACAGAACTATCACCTGTCAATGAAATATGTGGCACCGGTAAGAAAACAGCTCCCGATGCCTACAGTGTTCAATATACTCGGACCGCTTACAAATCCGGCAGGTGCAACCTATCAGCTTTTAGGTGTGTATGATGAAAAGCTTGTAAATCCACTCGCAAGGGTTCTTTCAAATTTAGGAGTAAAGAGAGGAATGGTCGTATATGGACAGGATGTGCTGGATGAAATCTCAATAAGTGCTCCAACAACTGTCTGCGAAATAAATGAGGGTAAATTTGATGATTATGTTATAAGTCCTGAGGAATTTGGGATAAAGAGATGTAAAAAGAGTGATATAGTCGGCGGTACGCCTGAGGAAAATGCAGAGATCGCAAGAAGGATCCTTTCGGGGGAGAGAAGTCCGAAGCGTGATGCAGTACTTCTTAATTCGGCAGCGGCATTTCATATTACTGAGCAGATAAGCATGAAAGAAGGAATGAAGAAGGCAGTTCACCTGATAGATTCAGGAAAGGCACTTGAAAGACTTGAGGAGTTTGTAAGGCTTTCGAACGAACCTGAAAAAGAAGTGGAAGCGGGCTGAGGCAAGGCTTGAAATTTTTTTGAATTATAATCGGTGTTGATGCAGGCACGAACCGTGAGTTACAAGGCTTGCGATAAGGGGTATTAAATGATACTTGATACATTAAGAAAGGGTGCTGTAAAGAGAGTAGAAGAAGCTATAAAGAGTGTTTCTCTTAATGAACTAAAAGAGAGAGCAGAAAAAATATCACCTGATACCGGATTTCCTTTCGAAAAGGCTATCAGTAAAAATGAGATAAGCTTTATATGTGAGGTAAAAAAAGCTTCTCCATCAAAAGGTATTATAGCAGAAAATTTTCCATATCTTGATATTGCAAAAGAATACGAAAAAGCTGGGGCTGATGCGATATCGGTGCTTACTGAACCGGAATATTTCTTAGGAAGTGACAAGTATTTAAGGGAGATTGCGGAAAATGTGAGTACGCCGGTTCTTAGAAAGGACTTTACTGTATCAGATTATCAGATATATGAAGCAAAGGTTTTTGGTGCTTCGGCAGTGCTTTTGATATGTGCGATACTTTCAGATAAGGAACTTGAAGAATATAAGAAGACAGCAGATAAGCTTGGACTTTCCGCAATAGTGGAGGCACATGACGAAGAAGAGATAAAAAGAGCAGAGGCAATAGGAACAAGGATAATCGGAGTAAATAACCGAAACTTGAAGGACTTTTCAGTAAATACAGATAATGCTGTTAAACTAAGAGAAAATGTTTCACGTGAAACATTATTTATATCGGAAAGCGGAATTAAAACATTGGGGGATGTAAAAAGGCTTTCTGATATAGGAGTTGATGCGGTACTTATAGGTGAAACTCTTATGAGAGCAGAGGATAAGGAAGCAAAGCTTAGAGAGCTTCGAAATTTCAGATGACAAAGATAAAAATATGCGGGTTAAGAAGACTTGAAGATGTGAGGATAGTAAACAGGTATAAACCTGATCTTGTAGGATTCATATTTGACCCGACAAGAAAAAGATATGTAGACAAAATAAAGGCAGCAGAAATAAGATCAAAATTAAAGTTCGGAATAAAGGCTGTGGGAGTTTTTGTAGACGCCGACATTTCAACCGAAATAAACTTTGTAAAAGAAAAGATAATAGATGTGATACAACTTCATGGAAGCGAGAGTGAGGAGTTCATACAAGAACTGAAAAAAAAGCTCAATCAGGTTGAAATGAATGTGTCTGTGATAAAAGCTTTTTCGATAAAGAGCCATGAGGATATAGAAAGAGCCGAAAGAAGTCCTGCTGATATGATACTTCTTGATGCAGGAAAAGGCGGAAGCGGTGAAACATTTGACTGGAAGCTTTTAAAAAAGATACAAAGACCGTATTTTCTTGCAGGCGGAATAAACACAGATAATATAGACGAAGCACTTTTACATAAGCCATACGGAGTGGATATTGCAAGTGGCTCCGAGACTGATGGGAAAAAGGATGAGAAAAAAATCAAGGAACTGATAAGGAGAGTCAGAAATGAGTAAGGGAAGATTTGGAGAGTTTGGAGGACAGTATATACCTGAAACTCTCATGAGTGAACTTGATAAGCTTGAAAAAGCATACGAACATTATAAAAATGATTCGGAATTTGTGGCAGAATTAAATGACCTTTTAAATAATTACGCAAACAGACCATCGCTTCTTTACTACGCTGAAAACATGACTAATGATTTGGGCGGAGCAAAGATTTATCTTAAGAGAGAAGACCTTAACCATACAGGGGCACACAAGATAAATAATGTATTAGGTCAGTGTCTTCTTGCAAAAAAGATGGGAAAGAAGAGAATCATAGCAGAGACAGGAGCTGGTCAGCACGGAGTTGCAGCAGCTACAGCAGCCGCTCTTATGGGACTTGAATGTGAAGTGTTCATGGGAGAGAAGGATACCGAAAGACAGGCTTTGAATGTATACAGGATGGAGCTTCTCGGAGCAAAGGTACACGCGGTCACAACTGGTACCAAGGTGCTTAAGGATGCTGTAAATGAGGCGATGAGGGAGTGGGTAAACAGAGTAGATGATACTCATTATGTTATAGGTTCTGTAATGGGACCGCATCCATTTCCAACAATGGTAAGAGATTTTCAGGCTGTGATCTCAAAAGAGGCAAGAGCACAGATCCTTGAAAAAGAAGGAAAACTTCCGGATGCTGTGGTTGCCTGTGTAGGCGGCGGCAGCAATGCAATCGGAGCTTTTTATAACTTTATTCCGGATAAGGGCGTGAGACTTATCGGATGCGAGGCAGCAGGAAGAGGTGTTGAAACAGGACAACATGCCGCAACTATAACAGCAGGAAAGCTTGGTGTGTTCCATGGTATGAAGTCCTTGTTCTGTCAGAATGAATATGGACAGATTGACGAGGTTTATTCAATTTCAGCAGGGCTTGATTATCCGGGGATAGGACCGGAACATGCTTACCTTCATGAAACAGGAAGAGCTGAATATGTACCGATAACTGATGATGAAGCGGTAGATGCCTTTGAATACATAGCAAAGAAAGAAGGAATAATCTGTGCTATAGAAAGTGCTCATGCAGTTGCGGAAGCAATTAAACTTGCACCTACAATGAGCAAAGATGAAACTATGATCGTTTGCATTTCAGGCCGCGGTGATAAGGATGTAGCTGCAATAGCAAGATACAGGGGGGTAAATATCCATGATTAAAACAGTTAAGGATTCATTTGCAAATGAGAAAGCATTTATACCTTTTATAACAGCAGGTGATGCAGGACTTGATAATACAGAGAAATTTATACTTGAAATGGAAAAGGCAGGTGCCGACCTTGTGGAGATAGGAATTCCTTTTTCCGACCCTGTAGCAGAAGGGACTGTAATTCAGGAAGCAGATATAAGAAGTCTTGCAAATGGTACAACTACTGATGGAATTTTTGACATGGTAAAGGATCTCAGAACTAAAACAGATATGCCGCTTGTATTTATGACTTATTTGAATCCTGTTTTTTCTTATGGATATGAGAGATTTTTTGGAAAATGTGAAGAGGTTGGCGTAAGCGGTATAATCATTCCGGACCTTCCTTATGAGGAAATGGGTGAGTGTAGTGACATTGCAAAGAGCCATGGAGTTGATATTATTTCTATGATCGCACCTACAAGTAAGGAAAGAGTAAGGATGATCGCAAAAGAGGCGAAGGGATTTATCTATCTTGTTTCTTCAATGGGAGTGACGGGCATGAGGAATAAGATAACCACAGACCTTGCTCCAATAATAGAATTAATCAGAGAGGTGACAGATACACCTGTGGCTATCGGGTTTGGAATACACAGTCCTGAGCAGGCAGGTGAAATGTGCAAGATAGCAGATGGTGTGATATCAGGTTCTGCAGTTGTAAAGCTTGTAGAGAAATATGGAGATAATGCAGGTCCATACATTTATGAATTTGTTAAGCAGATGAAGGAAGGCGAGGAAGCCTGTGCGTGAGAATATAAGACTGTTTTTGAGATTTATGTAGCCCAATATTGAATAGCTATAATAGTGAACAGGGCTATCTTAATGCGATAGCTCTGTTTACTATTTAATGTTTGATTTTTTGATATTCATAATAGCTCCAACAACTCCATGCGATAATAAGCCCAGAGCCTAGTATATACGACAAAAATGAATCATTCAAAACAATCTTTGGAGTAGTAGATTCAGGTGAAGCTGTATTTTTGAGAATCTCATATATATTCCAATTTGAAATCTGCATAACTAAAACTTGTAAAAAAACGCACATCATACCAATCTGCTTATTATGGAAGTATTCCCATAATATATATGCTGATATAAGTATACCATATATTATGGTTGCTATATGGATTAACTTGTATAATATAGCGGATTGTTCCGTTACAACACCAGTGGTACTCCATTCTGTCAGAATATTATTCATTATGATAATATACAAGCCAGATAATCCAGTAACAATAATTTGTAAGATAATATATCTAAGTGTTACAAGTTTCTCATATTGTACTACGAGATAATTTCTCAAGAATACAGCAAAAAAAGCAAATAACGACGCAGTATTTAAGACTTGTAAATTGTTAAAAAAGAATATTGTTCTGTATAACGTAATAAGGAAAATAAAAAGTATAATTGAAGAAATAAGGTTATTCGTCAAAAATAGTGGGTAGTCGTATCCACCGATTCCTTCCCTGGAGTATAGTTGTGTGACATGGGGATGTCAAGGGAG
>CADBPM010000024.1 GCA_902796595.1 uncultured Lachnospiraceae bacterium
TTAGCAAGTGAAAAGGCGTGACCGAAGCCACGCCTTCACATTCTTTTAATTCTAACAGTATTTACTGTCTTATGACGCCCCGCCTAAACGCACTCTCTTTTTGTTGAATGGAAAAACATTTGGAATTTCTATAATAAAACGGCTTTGCAAGGATGTAACTTTTTATTTCTACATAAATACACAATATTTTCTGATAATTGCTCACGAAACGCAATCAAAACTAAAAAATAATTATGTTGAATAACAATTGACTACATGATATAATACAAAAGTTGTAAAAATACGGAAAAGAAAAAGAAAGGTACTGCAAATGAATAATGATGATGATTTTAGAAGTGTTGATTCTGAAGAGAATACCGACAGACTTTCGGTAGTTGGTCTTTTATTAAAAGAACAGCGAAGAAGGCTGAATTTAAGTCAAAGAGAACTTTCTGTCAGGTTAAAAATTTCTGCAACACATCTTAGTAATATCGAAAACGGTAAAGTTAATTTCAGTGTTATGACCTTTATGAGCATCATAGATGAGCTGAATAAAGCATTCTGCGAATTTCATGGAATCAAACTACAAAAACAAAAAATCCCAGCTGAGGTAGGTCGCCTTATAATAGATAGAGATTTAAGGGAAAGAAGACTTATTGTTGAAGAATATATGGAAAAAATGAGAGAGACTCAGATTCAATAAAATATTTTTTTAATATGTTGGAAAAATACCTCGATTCATGTATAATTGTATAAGCGTGGAAATGAATGAGCTGTTTGATTCATTTTCAAAGTAGAACTTTTTCCTTGTACATATAAACGCTATTATGGCAGAAAAGAGGTATTCATGGGAAGTTTGAACGGTATAAAAAAAGAGACAATAGAAAGTTTTGACAAGGAATTCAACAGTAATTTCATGTCACATCCACTTATGCACGCCCTTTCTAAAAATGATATTAAGGACGTTGCCTATGTTAATTCAGGCAGATCTGCCACAGAATTCCATTTTGAGGTTAATTTAAAGACACTTCCGGTCACAAATCAGAAAAAAAGCGGAAGATGCTGGATTTTTTCGGCGCTGAATGTATTACGTGAAGAAGTTGCAAAAAAATGCAATCTGGAAAAATTTGAGCTATCGCAGAACTATGTTTCTTTTTGGGATAAGTTTGAGAAGATCAACTATTTCCTTGAAAGCATGATAGCACTTGCAGATAGACCGGCGGATGACAGACTTGTAACATATCTTCTTGAAAGCGGTATTCAGGATGGCGGACAGTGGGATATGTTTGTAAATGTTGTAAATAAATATGGCGTTATCCCACAGTCAGCAATGCATGAGACTTTTCAGAGTGAGAATACAGCAAGCATGAACAGTCTTATCAATACAAAGCTTCGTCAGTGCGCTGCAGAGCTTCGCAATTCAATTAAAGCAGGTAAGGATGAAAAAGGCATTCAGTATGAAAAGAATGAAATGCTGCTGGAGTTTTATTCACTCCTCTGCATGTGCTTTGGAGAACCTCCAAAGACTTTTGATTTTGAGTATACAGATAAAGATGGCAAATATCATGCCGACAGAAATCTTGATCCTAAGACCTTCTATGATAAATATGTAGGTTATGATCTTGAAAATGATTTCGTCAGTGTGATCGACTCTCCTACAAGGGATAAGCCTTACTATAAGAAAGTAACCATTGACTGGCTTGGCAATGTGGCAGAAGGAAGAGAAGTAAGCTATATCAATCTTCCTATAGAAGAGATAAAGGATCTTATAGTAAAACAGCTTAAGAGTGGCATGCCGGTATGGTTCGGCAGCGATGTAAGTAAGTACGGAGAAAGAGATCTTGGCATCTGGAGCGATGAGATCTACGATTTTTCAGGGACATTTGGCTTTGAATTTGCCATGACCAAGGAAGAGAGTCTGGTATATCGCGAGAGCGCAATGAATCATGCTATGGTGATAACTGGTGTGAACTTCGATGCAGATGGCAAGCCTGATCGTTGGAAGATTGAAAACAGCTGGAGTGATGAACATGGCGAAAAGGGCTACTATGTCATGAATGCAGGCTGGTTTGATAAATATGTATACCAAGCTGTTGTTAAGAAGGAGTTTTTGAATGACAAGCAGAAGGCTGCACTCGACAGTGAGGCAGGACACTTCGATCCATGGGATCCAATGGGCACACTTGCAGATTAAAAAACGCATGATTACAGGGTTTCGGGGCAAAATACAAGATGCCCCGAAATTTTTTTGGAAAAATTCAAAAATAGTTGTTGACATATCTTTCTAAGTGTGTTATTATATTACTCGTTCGCTGCGGAACACAAACAACACCACAGAGAACAAAGCAAAGAA
>CADBPM010000025.1 GCA_902796595.1 uncultured Lachnospiraceae bacterium
TCACGTTGAACCAGTTTTTACTGTCTTTATTTTGGTTCACGTTGAACCAGTTTTACTGTCTTTATTTTGGTTCACGTTGAACCAATTACAATCAGGAATTTCTATTTCTCATGTGCTCTTCAATCTGTCTGTATTCTTCATCTGAATAATCTCTTTGTTCGAAATCAAAAAAATTAGCTTGTTCATTGACAGCTGCTTTCTTCCTTCTTGGCTTGGTTTCACTATACCCTTTTAAGATAGCTTCTCTCATAAAGCCTACAGTATTTTCGATATCTTTAGGGTAAGTTTTAAAATATTCATACGCATTTTTAACCTTATCCATATTTCCTGCAAGTTGAAGAAAAATTCTTATCTCTGATGTCTTAAAATCATTGTGCATAAGATCGACTAATTCATCGAGCATATCATCTTCCGAGATAGAAATATTATTATTAGCTGCAAGTTCATTATTCTGCGTTATTACATCAGGCTTTGAAACAAAAAATCTGATTCCTGTAACCTTACGACCACTTCTGATAGTCTCATATTCCAGATGAATATCTGTTTTCTTATTTATTTCAGCTACAGAAGGCTTTATGACACGTTTCTGAAAATCGCCAACCAGACAATATTTGTCAATTTTGTTTTTTGTGATCCATTTTTGAATTTTATCATAGTCAGGATTATCATTATTCAATTCATTTTTTATCTTAGAATCCCCTTCCGGAGTAATAATACCAAGATCAAATTTAAGTTCTACAATGTGATAATCAAAGACTCTTTCACCTGGACCAGGATTATGATAACAACTAAGGCTGTACGCAGATTTAAGTATCTCCAAAAGCCTAAGTGAATACACGCTTTTCATATCCATAGTTTCTTTTAGAGATAAAATAGTGTAGTTATTTTTTATATTTACTATATCATTTGTCAATGAATTATTGAATCTGATTGTAAGCTTCCCATTTTTAAAAATAGCATCAGTAATAACTGCTCTGGCTGTTATCTCCTGTTTTTCATCATCCTTCTGCATTATTGTCCAGTCAAAAAGAGTACCATCACTTTTAGAATGATCGCATGCCGCTTCAATACTCGTGTATAAACTTCCCGAATTAGTATTGAATATCTTCTTAAGATCCGATGTTAATATGGTAGCTACTACATTATTTGTCTTATCTACTGTAACCCTCTGCATGCCAATAGCAAAAAGCTTTTGAGCCATAAGAGTTCCTCTGCCCTTTGCATTGATAAGACTGTTACTCTTGCGATAAGTCTTAAATGAAGTAATGTCGTGACTTGTTGCAGATTGATTTGCAAGCCGCTCCATAAATGTCTCGTTTTTATTGTCAAGTTTATCTTCTGCGGACAAAAATGGAGTAACTCCATTTTTGTCCATTTTATTCTTATCCATAATCACACCTATAATAAATGCTTTAAAAATTCACTTTCTATCATAGTAAACGAAATAAATAATTTAGTTTACTATAAACTCCAGATATGTCCATTTTAACATAGAATGGACAAAAACGGAATATTAAAAATCAATTTTAGGCACTTTCACTATAAATAACTCCGATTATGTCCTTGTTAGACTCCAGATGTGTCCATTTTAAATTAAATATGAACAATTACAGCAATAAATAAGCTACTATCTATAAAAGACTGCTTCAAATACAACATCCAGCCAGTCAGGTATCTTTTAATTAGTATGGACAGTTTTGGAGTGTTTATTTATAAAACAGGACACTTTGGGAGTTGTGTCTGTTTTAAGTCAAGACACTTTTGGAGTCAATTTATCAAACACTGTACAGATTTGGAGTTTTTCTACTATATATCGACAAGTTCAGATTATCAACTACCATATAAACTCCGAATCTGTCCATACTTAGTCACAAAACAGGACACTTTGGGAGTTAAATTCTGAAATAAACAAACATACATCACGTCAAAGCCGCTTAACTCCCTCAAAAAAAGAAGCAAAACAGGTATCAGCCACTTAAAACTCCAAAAATGTCCTTAATAACTCCATTTATGTCCTTACTTACTCCGTATGTGTCCTGTATAATTCCAAATATGTCCTGCTAATGCTCTAAAAAAGTCCTTAATAACCGCAAAAATGAGACTCCGGATATGTCTCAAATAAACTCCAAATATGTCATAGTATATTCCATATCTGTCCATCTTACACTACGGATTTGTCCAGACTTAATTCAAAAAAGTCAGTATTATCAAGCATTTCCGTCTTTCCTAATAATAATAATCTTGTATGTTTTAAATAACAATATATAAACAACAACAAGTAAATGTAGTTTTACATATCCACTAGCATTGTATATAATATAAATATATTGAACTAAATTATACAAAATAAAGGAGTAGCTTATGAAAACAGCAGTATTATTCTCAGGTCAGGGCGCACAAAAACCAGGTATGTTAAAAGAAATTTATGATACTTCAGAAGCAGCTAAAAAAATTTTTCAGACTGCTGACAGTATATTAGGAAGAAAAATTTCTGATATATGTTTTAATGGTACACAGGAAGAACTAAATCTAACGCATAATACACAGCCATGTATGCTTGCTGCAGATTTAGCTGCATATTTTGCTGTAAAGGAGCATGGTATCACAGCAGACGCTTTTGCAGGTTTTTCTTTGGGTGAATATGCAGCTTTAACTGCTGGAAACTGCTTTACAGTGAAGGATGCCTTCAGATTGATACAAATAAGGGCAGATGCAATGCAGGAAGCAGTACCATTCGGTAAAGGAGGTATGGCTGCAATTCTAAAGATTAGCTCTGATGAAGTAATTAATTTATGTAATGAAACAGAAGGATATATTATTCCTGCTAATTTCAATTCTCCACAACAGACGGTAGTATCAGGAGAAATAGAGGCATTGACAAAGCTTCTTGAAAAAGCAAAAGAAAGAAAAATAAGAGCAATAAAATTACCAGTGAGTGCTCCTTTTCATTGCAAATTGATGGATAGTGCCAAAAAGGTGCTTGAAGAAGAATTTAATAAGATAAAAATAGATGATGCCGAAAAACCCGTCTATATGAATATTGATGGTTTGAAAAGAATAGAAGCGTTTGAAATAAAGAATGCAGTCTTAAAACAGACAGTTTCATCAGTACAATGGGTAAAAACGGTTGAAAATCTTTATAATGATGGTATAAGAAGATTTGTAGAATGTGGACCAGGCGGTACACTTACGAAATTCTGTAAGAGTATTCTTTCAGATAAGGAAGACTGTGAATTTTATAGTGTTGAAAACATGGAAGACCTTAATAAAATGTAAATAAACTTAAACTTTATATACACAAAAACAGAAAAGCTTGAAAAGACTTTGGGTTAGATGTATAATCTTTTGATGTAGAATTGGCGAAAGCAGTCTGAAAGAGACGATTGCTTAATTGATGATGCCAAGGGCATAGGAAAAGAGGTTACTCTAATGGAAAAGAAGGCACAGAAAACTGGTAAAAAAATTACCAGTGTCAGTAGTAAACTGCTGCGGACTGTCATACCCATAGTATCAGTAATATTTGTACTGATAATTGTCTCGGTATTTCAATTTGGAACTAATATCGTAGGTTCGATAATGTCCAATAACATTGTTGCGCAGACCGAACAGGCGGCTGGAGTCATAGAAACAGACCTGACCCAGGTAACAAGCTATCTTGATGGTATAATAGAAAACTTCTCAACTACTCAATATACAAGCAAAGATCAGATTCTTGCTGTACTTGGTAAAACAGCAGGCAGGTATGAATCAATACCTACCGGAGTATATATGAGTGCCAGTGATGACGAATATTATGATGCATCAGGGTGGGATCCGGGAGCTGATTATAAGCCGACTGAACTAAATACTTGGACAGAAACTCCGGATAATTCAGATACATACTATTTTGGAGCTCCTTATGTTGATGCGGATTCCAAGAACCTTTGTGTAACTGTTACAAAGAAATTTAAAATGTATGATGGCAGAACCGGTATGATATGTGCTGATATCATGCTGAATGCTGTTCAGGAGACAGTTAACGGGCTTAAGGTTGAGAATAAGGGTTCAGCTCTTCTCATTCAGGATGATGGAACGATAATCTGTTGTGAAGATGCAGCACTTAATGCAACACAGATAAAGGATGCCAAGAAGAATGCCAACCTTCAGACTGTTTATGGCGCTATAAAGAACAGTAAGGCAAGTGCGAGTGTAACAAACGGACTTATTGTTACAAGGACAAAGGTTGCTTCATCCGGATGGACTCTTGTTACTTATGCACCATTTGGCAAGATATACGAATCCGCTTATAGACTTTTCTATACTTTATTTGCTGAATTTATTGCAGTTATCATTATACTGATCGTACTTATTTATTACTTTACAAGAAAGTTTATTGCTAAGCCAGTTGAAAATCTCAGCAATGAGATTGATAAGATATCAGGCGGAGACTTTACAGTCAAGATCAAAGAGTCAAATGCCAATGATGATATTGCATATATGAATAATGCAATGAAGAAGTTTGTTGAAAATACTCATGACAGACTTTTAAGAATAAAGAAGTCTGCCGGAAATCTTTCAACACAGTCAGATGCATCAGCTGAATCCTCAGTAAGGCTTAGAGCAAGTGCAGAGAAACAGTCAGAAAGTATGGGTCAGATTCAGGAAACCATGGACAACATGACTTCTGCTGTAAATGACGTGGCTCAGAGTGCTCAGACACTTGCTGAAACAGTCAACAGACTTTCAGAAAAGGAAGAAATTGCAACTGATAAGGTATCAAACGTAGTTGAGAGTGCAAAGAGCGGTCGTGAGGCAATGAACAACGTAAGCAACGGTATGAGTGATGTAGTTGCTTCAATGACTGAAATGAATGACGCAGTTCAGAGTGTTAATGAGTTTGCAAAGAAGATCAATGAGATAGTTGATATGATAAGCAATATTGCAAGTCAGACAAATCTTCTTTCTCTTAATGCTTCTATAGAGGCAGCAAGAGCCGGAGAGGCAGGAAGAGGCTTTGCAGTTGTTGCACAGGAAATTGGTAAGCTTGCAAGCGATAGTGGTGAGGCTACAGAGCAGATAGCTGCTATAATAAGAGAGATGACAAAGAAGGTTGAAGATCTTTCTGAAAAATCAACAGCCAATGCCGACCTTATTAATAATAATACTGAACTTGTTACAACAGCGGCTGAAACATTCCAGAATATTTATGATGACCTTCTTGAAACCAATAATATCATGAAGCAGATTTCTGAGAATGTCGGTCATGTAGATGAAATTGCTACCACTCTTGCGGCTACCAGCGAGGAGCAGTCTGCAAGTGTAAACGAAATCGGCAGTAACATAGGCAATATAACAGAAAGTGCTTCTCAGGTTGCAGATGGCAGTAATGTAGTTGCTGATACAGCCAAGGGAGTAGAAGAATCTTCAAAGGATATTGAAGATTCTATCGATGTATTTACAATCTGATGTAAAAGAAGAGCGGATATATTTTTATATCTGCTCTTTTTTCAACATAGGGGTAGAAGGCGGGAATGAGAAGAAAGATAAGACTTTTAGCATTTTTACCTGCAATTGTATTGATGATAACGATATTTTGTTTTTCTGCGCAAAATGGCAATGAAAGTGCCAAGGTAAGTGGTGGAACGGCTGTAACTATCATATCGGCAGTAAACAGGATTTTCGAGCTGAACATGAGCAGGAAAATGATAATAAAAGAAGCAGGAAATATGCAGTTTGTAGTCAGAAAGGCCGCTCACATGGCAGAGTATGCCTGTTTGGCAGGCTTAGTTTTGTTTGGATTGTCAGTAAATTTAGAGAAAAAGAAGTATTTATATCCGCTTTCCCTTGGTGCAGCAGCGCTGTATGCATCGACGGATGAAATTCATCAATTATTTACACCAGGGAGAAGCGGAGAGGTTAGAGATGTTATCATTGACACTTGTGGAGCTTTGATAGGGCTGTTAGTTATACGCTTTGTTGTTTCTTTAAGAAACAGGCGTCAGGCAAGAGGTGTAGATTTAACCTGACGTATTTTTCTATATCGTAAATGAAATAATTTCGGATAGAGCTTGCTCTATCCGAAATATTTTTTTTGCTTACTATAAATGATGATAAAGTATATAATTTCAGGTATTGCAGTTATGAGCCATGAGAAGATGTAAAGGGCATAAAGTGACTCGATAGTTCTAAAATAGGCAAATATTGTAAATATCCATATTATTCTGAATATGCAGGATCCTAGTATTATAAAGATCATCGGTATTAAGCTTTTGCCTAGCCCCCTTGCTGCTGCAGTGGAATCGTCCATTAAAGCAGAAAAACCGTATGAGAAGGCCATTATTACAAGTCGTGTCATAGCCGCATTCACAACTGCCGGATCCTTGGTAAAAAGACTAAGGAACTGATGACCAAAGATGGCGATGAGAGTTCCCATTATAGCCCCTGTCAGAAATGCGTACAGGAGACTTATAAGGTAGGATTGTTTGACTCTTTTCATATTGCCTGCACCATAGTTTTGACCGATAAAGCTGCCGCATGCAGTGTAATAGGCTGCCATTGTCTCATAAACAAGGGCGTCTGCGTTCATTGCAGCTGTGTTGGCGGCTACCACAGTTGAATCAAAGGTATTGACTCCATATTGCACAAAGAGGTTTGCAATCTGGAATATGGCATATTGGACTCCGGAAGGAATACCAATAGTCAGCAGTTTAATAAATATACCTGTATTGATCCCGATGTTTGAAAGCTTGAATTGCCACGCCCCCTTTTCTTTTGATAATGATAAAGTTACCAGAAAAGCGGCAAGATATTCAGTTGCTATGGAAGCAAGTGCAACTCCGGCAACGTCCATTTTACAAACAACGACAAAGAAAAGGTTCAATATTATGTTAAGTATTCCACTGATTGACAAATAAATCAATGGTTTTTTTGTGTTTCCAATTGCAGAGTAAATCCCGTTGCCGCAATTATATATGGCAAAGGCAGGCATGCCTAACATATATATTCTTACATAGAGTATGGCTCCCGGCATAAGTTCTTCTTTGGTCTTTAAAAGTTCAAGTATATCCGGACAGAAGAGTTCTCCTATAAAAGTAAGTATTATGCCGATGCTAAGACTTACAATAAAGGAAGTATGAACCCCATCTTTAATATTTTTTGTATCTTTTGCGCCGATAAAATGGGCTACAATAACATTTACCGCATTTCCAAAACCTATAAGAAATCCGGTAAAGAGCGTTACGAGGGTTGTAGTAGAACCGACACTTCCCAAGGCAATTGAACCGGCAAAACGGCCGACAACTGCAATATCTGACATATTAAATAAAACCTGAAGCAGGTTTGTTGCCATGAGCGGTAAGGCAAATAAAAACATATTTCTAAAAATCGATCCGCTCGTAAGGGATATCTTTTGTGTATCTGACATGATCTGCGCCTTTCTTAGCATAACTTTACAAAGAATAAAACGCATAAGAGATAAAGTCAATACTCTGCTTTGACGTGATAAAGCAATAAAGATACCATTCAAATGGGGATGTGATAGGCATATTTTTAGCGTTGTAATATTCCACAGGTAAGGATATCAAGTGATCTAGCAAGTTCTTTCATAGGTATTTTCATACCTGTTTTTACCCAATCAAGATATCATGCAGCTTTATTGTCATCTTAAGTTTGGAGCACCTTACCCCAAGGAGCTTGCTTCGTTTGAAAAAATGCTTGAAAAGGATATCGCAAAAGCAAACAACCCAAAAAGATTTGCAAAAGATGTTGATTTCTGGAAAGAGTGTCTTATAAAATACGGCGAACCTCTTTATTCAGATATAAGAGGAAAGGGTGTGCTGGAAAGATCAAGAAAACTCTATGGTAATGAAGCTCTTCGGGCTGCTGATCTTGTAAAAGATGATCTTTCAGTGGGTGTCAGAGATTTTGTGTTTGAGAAGGAAGCGGCTGTCGAAATGTTCGATTTTTGTCAGACGCATCAGATTTCTGTAAATAACCTTCTTATTTTAGGAATACGAACTTATCTGTCAAAGATGAATGAAGGACAGGAAGATATATCTGTAAGGTCATTCATTTCGAGGAGGTCAACCAAGGATGAGTGGACATCAGGCGGAAGCAGGACAGTCGCATTTCCATGCCGCACTGTTATAAGTCCTGATATAGAATTTCTTACAGCGGTAAGGATCGTGCAGGAGGTGCAGAATAATATATATCTGCATTCAAATTACGATACTGCCTTGCTTGACAGACAGATTAGGGAGATGTTTCCGCATCCTGCCATGACATGCTATGAAAGTGTGTGGCTTACTTATCAGCCTATGCCTGTAAAGATTGATAACCCGTATATAAAAGATCTGCCTGTTCGTAGCAGGTGGTATCCGAACGGGGCGGCTGTAAAGAAAATATATCTTACGGTTTCGCATAAGACTGACGGGAGCATGAATTTTTCTTTTCATTATCAGACGGCTATCCATACCGGACATGAGATGGAAATATTTTATTACTATCTTATGAGGATAATTTTTAAGGGCATAGAAGAATCAGATATGACTATAGGCAACATAATCGAGACAGTTTAAGAAAGGTAAGGTTGAAATGATTGGAGCAGAAAAAAAGGAATTTGTAAACAAATTTTACGAAATTGTGGCAGAGTATAGCAGCAAGGATGCAGACGAGATAAATGAAAATATGAATTTCAGGGATGATCTCGGTTTTTCATCTCTTGATTTTATGACATTTTTAGGGGAGCTTGAGGATAATTTTGACTTAAGCATTGATGCAACGCAGGCTTTCAGGATAAATACTGTGGGAGAGGCATTAAATTACTTTAATGAATATAAGGTCTGAAGAAGGCATTAAATTTATAAGAAAATAATTGCGGATAGAGTTTGCACTATCCAGTATTATTTCGTATACGATATCAGTGCGGCAGGCATGGTGAAGACTGATATTTTGACTGCGCCAAAGGAGGGTATATGAGACACACAATAAGAGAATTGATTTATGACAGCGTAAAGGCATCCCCCGAAACGGATGCGGTGAGGTGGATTGAGAAAAAAGAGATACGATCGAAAACTTATGGACAGATGTGGGAGGATATCTGTAGAATCGCGGATTCACTTGGGACATTATTTAAGACGCAAGATAGTGATAACAAAAGTATCCAAGGACACCATGCTGCTATCATAGGACCAAGTTCCTATGAATGGATAACATCATATCTTGCCTTAACTTGCAATGGAGGGGTCGCAGTTCCGCTTGACTTGCTTTTACCTGATGATGCTCTGATCGAGCTTATCACAAGAGCTGACTGCGAACTGCTTTTTTGTACAGCCACAAGAGACTCACTTATAAAGAGGGCATATCAGGTAATAGAGTCAAAGACTACATCTTTAAAAAAGATTGTAATACTTGATAAAGGTATTGGTGAGAATAAAAAAGATGTTTCCTACGCTGATCTGCTTGAAAAAGGAAAGTATATCGAAAATGAATATGAAGCGCCAAAGGCCTGCGACCTTGCCTCTATCATTTTCACCTCGGGAACAACAGGCAAAGCAAAGGGTGTTATGTTAAGTCAGCAAAATCAGGCAGATAATGTTGAGTCCGTTTATATAGAAGCAACACCGGGAGCAGTAATGTTAAGTGTCCTGCCTATTCACCATGCTTATTGCCTAACAATGGACTGGTTGAAAGGGTTCTCCAAGAATGCGACACTTTGTATAAATGATTCCCTGATGCATATAATGAAGAATATAAAGTTGTTCAGACCGAGGATAATGCTTATGGTTCCGCTTATGATCGAAATGATAAGTAAGCGCCTTAAGGCAAGCCATGCTGAAGAAATGCCGCCGGAAATTATTTATGAAAATGTGTTTGGAGGAAATCTTAGATATATTTTCAGCGGCGGTGCCCATCTTGATCCTAAATATGTTGAAGAATTTGCAAGGTACGGCTTCAAGATCTGCGAGGGCTACGGTATGAGCGAGTGCGCACCTGTTATCAGTACCAACGGTGACATGGGAGATAAGCCGGGGACTTCTGGTAAGCTTTTGCCAAACGTAGAAGCCAGATTTAAGGATGGAGAGCTTCAGATCAGAGGCTCTTCTGTTATGATGGGATACTATAAAATGGAAGATGAAACAGCAAAGACATTTGATGATGGTTGGCTTAAGACGGGGGATCTTGCTTATCTTGATGAGGATGGTTACCTTGTTATAACAGGAAGGATAAAAAATCTTATCATTCTTTCAAATGGTGAAAATGTGTCACCCGAGGAAATAGAAGCTATTCTTGCAGGAAATGAACTGGTTGACGAGGTGGTCGTTACCGGAAATGAGACAGGTCTTACAGCACATATTTATACTGATCCAGAGACAATCAAGTTCTTAAATATGCAGAATGAAATGGTTAAAATGCATATTAGGGCTGTTATTGAAGATTTTAATAAAAAACAGCCATCCTACAGAAGAATAACAAAATTTGTGCTCCGCGATGTGCCATTTGAGAAGAATACTACAAAGAAGATAATCCGTGGGAAAGTTGCTTGACAAATGAGAAAAGAAGTAGTAAGTTTAATATAGTTTAAACGATTAAATGAAATATCGTTTTGCCGGTTTTACGGCAGGATATTTAACCCCATGCATCGTTATAAAGCGAACTTATGCATGGGGTATCATTATACAAAACAGTTTAAACGGTTAAATGAATTCGAACAATTGGAGTTTGAAATAAGATTTCAAGCTTTCATCGGTGCCGCGGCAGGTACGACATCGATGGATAACATGCCTGCGGTGAGGTATAAGAAATGAGAAGAAAGTATCTGAGAGTTTTAACAATGGGAATGACAGCAGCTATCCTTTGTACAGGTGTTGCGGGATGCGGAACGAAGACAGCCTCAAACAGCAGGCTGATTTCTACCGCAGATTCTGCAGCTCCTGCCGGAAGTACGATCAGTGGCAGTGAGGCAAGTAATGAGCATACTGTAACTTTTTATGATTCAGATGGTACAACAGTACTTTCAACAGAAACAGTTGAGGATAATGCGACACTTACGGAAAATGCCGGAGAAAAGGATGGATATACTTTTATAGGGTGGTTCTCCACACCGAAATTAACAAGAAAGTTTGATTTTTCTGCGCCGATCCGCGAGGACAAATCTGTATACGGAGGCTTTGCAAAGTATAAGGAAGATACAAGGTCATTTGCTATTGTAGGAGATGGAAAGAGTGCGGTTCTTAAAGCTTCTGAATGGGGAAAGAATATAGGAAAAGAGCAGACCTTAAAGAAGGAAGATAAGGAAGGGGAAAATGTATATACTATAACGGTTGACCTTGAAGAAGGCGACCAGTTCCAGTTTGCAGCAGACTCAAACTGGAGTGATCAGAGGGGATTTGGATATCTTTCGTCCGGAAAACAGGATAATAAGGAGTATCTGAAGAAGGAGGGCGGACTTGGCAAGACCTCCGCACAGAAATCCAATATCGGCGTCCTTGTTTCCGGCAGTTATACTTTTACACTTACCACTTACCCTGATGCGGATATTTATGAAACAGATGATCCGAATTACAAGGAAGATAGCAAGGAAAATTTCAACGTAAATCCATTTGATACTATCACATGGACATATAACACTGAAAGTGCCAAATAAGATGCGGCTACTTTACCAATACATTGTGACTTGTTATCTGAACGCGGTTTAATGCATCTTCTATGCAGGAAAGAAGGATATTTTCCTTCTTTTCGGTCATGGAAGGCACAAGGCAGATATTATGTTTTCTGCCTGCGATTTTAGAAATGGAATGTGAATCGGTAACAATGTTGTGACAGTCCAAATCATCCAGTTCATTTACATTTCTTATAAAGCATATATTTTCTTTGCCAAGTGAATTTATAAGAAAATCGGTTTTCTCAAGATTGTCGCTCGTAAGAAAGATGTATTTAAAAGGTTCATCATCAAATTGAGAAGAAGCTGCCTTATATATTTCAGGATTTGTATTAACCTGAAAAAAGAGAGGGTCATTTATAATACAGTCAAGTGCTATCAGAGGAACAAAGTTTTTATCACCGAGTTCATGAAACTGTGCCGAAGAAAGGTCGTAGCATATAATTGCATCTGCCTCGTCATATTTATCGTAGGTTGCAGGGTCGAGGAGAAGCAGGTCAAAATGTTTTTTATAAAAGAAATGTGCAAGTAGCTGCAGGGTGTACATATAGTCGGCATGCTTAAGAATTGAGTCTGTTTCAGGCATAAGGATCGCAGCCGTATTTTTGCGGTTTGATGCGAGAGCCTTTGCTGCCTGATTTGGGGAGTAATTCAATAGATTTGCAACCTGAAGGACTTTTTTTCTGGTTTCGTCGGTAATCTTGACGTCTGTTCTGTTGTTCATGACGTATGAAACTGTTGCGACTGAAACTCCTGCCTGTTTTGCTACGTCTTTTATAGTAATATGCTTTCCTGCCATTATGAACCTCTTGTTAAAAGTGTTGGGTAAGCTTTGCCTACATTAGTAATCATACATAGATAAATAAAAAAGTCAATAAAGGAGTAAGAATTAATGAATCAGTATGCGTTATTGCATATTCCGGATTCCAGATACTGTTTTGCTACAGGTCCAAAGGAAGTGGTTATAAGATTAAGGACATCAAAGGAGGATGATCTTAAAGTAAGTATCGTATATGCAAGTAAGTATGAGATAGCAAATATGCAGCAGGAAGAGGAGATGACAAAGTATTGTGAAGATGCTTTGTACAGGTTTTATGAAACAAAGCTTTCTCTGACCGATGTAAGACTTGCTTATGTATTCAAAATAAGTGAAGGCAGTAATTCATGGTACTTCAGTGAGGATGGTATCACAAAAGACTATGATTTCAGTGAAGCCTTTTACAATTTTTTTCAGCTACCATATATCAACATAAATGATCTGATGCCGACGGTTGACTGGATGAGAAGGGCTGTATTTTACCAGATATTTGTAGATAGATTTTACATTGGTGATCATGATAAGGATATGTCTTATGTAAACATGAAGTGGGGAGACATTCCGACACCTAAATGCTTTGCCGGAGGAGATCTTGCGGGAATCAGCAAAAAGCTTGACTATTTAAAAATGCTTGGTATAAATGCAATTTATCTGACTCCGGTCTTTAGATCAATATCCAATCATAAATATGATATTTCAGATTATAAGGAGATCGATCCGGAATTTGGTACAAAGGAAGAACTTGTAGACCTTGTAAAAAAGGCTCATTCGATGGGAATAAGAATAGTTTTGGATGCTGTTTTCAACCATTGCAGCATGGACAGCCCGCAGTTTAAGGATGTGATGAAGAAGGGGCGAGACTCGGAATATTTCAACTGGTTTATAATAGATGGCGATAAACCGGATATTAAAAATGTAAATTATGAATGTTTTGCCTCATGCGGATATATGCCTAAATTGAACACTGCAAATGCCGGAGTACAGGGGTTTTTGCTTGATATCGCAGAATACTGGATAAGGGAAGCTGATATAGACGGGTGGAGACTGGATGTTTCTGATGAGGTTTCCCATGAATTCTGGCGGCTTTTCAGAAAGAGAGTAAAGTCAGTAAAGAAAGACTGTGTTATAATTGGTGAGAATTGGCACGACGCGTATTCTTATCTTTTGGGAGACCAGTATGACAGTATAATGAATTACGCTTTTACAAAGGCGTGTCTTGACTATTTTGCAAATGACAGGTTCAATGCGACGGATATGGCTGATAAGTGCAATTCAAATCTTATGAGAAACAAGGATCAGGTCAATCAGATGATGCTTAATCTCCTTGATTCTCATGATACACACAGGTTTTTTTCAGAAGTCGGGAAAGATGTAAAAAAGCTTATAGCGGCTATTGCTCTTAATGTGATGTATCCGGGAGCGCCATGTATTTATTATGGAACAGAGATCCTTATGGAGGGTGGCTATGATCCTGATTGCAGAAGATGCTTTGACTGGGATGAAAGCCATTGGAACAAGGATGCATGGAAGGAAATAAGCAGGGTGCTTCATTTAAAAGAGCATAAGGCACTTCAATATGGCGAATGCAGTATTATAAGTGTAAATGACATGCTTGTTGTTGAAAGAAGCTATAAGGACGAGAAGATCACCTTATTTGTAAATATGACAGATAAGGCACAGAGAGTTCCTGCGGGTGTGGGCAAACTGATCGCTGGCTTGGAAATAAATGGGGTTATTGAAAAGAAGGGATATGGAATATATTTATCCGGAAAGGAAATGAGATGAAGAAGAGGATCATTTCAACCATTCTTGCAGTTATTGCTGCAGCAGGATGTATTGCGGGGTGCGGAAGTAAGACTGATATAGGCAGCAAGGCGACACCTGCCGGCAGTGCACAAAGTGCGGCAGAAAAAACTGAAGACCGTATTTTTAATGGAGAGCTTGAAAAGAATGTTACAATTCAGGTTCTTGAAAATGACACAGCTATTTCAAAAGGGTATTTTGAAGAGCTTATAAATGCTTTTAACGAAAAATATAAGGATTACGGAATAAAGGCTGTAGATGCCAATATGGACCAGTATCTTGATCTGGCAAAAGACGGTCCTGATGGATATGGACCGGATGTGCTTTATCAGGCAAACGATGTGATCATGCAGTATGCAGAAGATAAGCACACATATCCTCTGCCTGTAAGTAAACTTGAATGTTATAAGGAAATTCCTGAGGAAGCATGGAAGGCATACGAAGTTGAGATTTCAGGTCAGAAATATACCTGTGGTGTTCCGGTAAATGTTCAGTCTGCAAGATTATTTTACAGAAAGGACCTTTTGCCAAAGGCTTGGAAGAAAAAGTGGGACAAAAACGGAGATGACATTCCGGATATGGTAGAATCATGGAATGATATGTATAGATTTTCGATCGAAAGACATAATGAAAACAGTAAGCAGTACGGCTATATGAAGTCGTTAAATGATATGTATTTTGCAAGTGGTTTTCTTTTTTCCTATGGGGCATATATATTTGGAAATAATAATACAGATCCTTCAGATATCGGTTTTGCCGCAGGGGATGCTGTAAATGGGGTAAGGGTATTAAGTGGTCTTGCTTCCGTAATGAATGAAGATTGCATTGACGATACCATAACCACAAATGCCTACAGTAAGCTTGCTGATGGAACTTATTTTGCGACGATTTCAACACCTGATGTTTACTCTACTTTTTATGATGAGCTTATAAATGCGTACGAGAGTGCAGGTGATAGCAAAGAAGAGGCAGAGAAAAAGGCAGGTGAAAATCTTGTTATGACTGACCTTCCTAAATTGCCAAAGAGTGGTGACCTTACAGAAGAAAATCCTGAACTTATTGATTCCAAGGCAATGGGCGGCATAAACGGATATGCTGTCAGTGCATACACAAAGTGCCCTAATGCGTGTCTTGCTTTCGTAGATTTTGCGACAAGCTTTGAAATGGTAAGCAAGCGTTCCTGGATGCTTGGAGTTGCACCTGCAAGAGAAGATGTCGCAAAAACAGCCGGCGGAACTGCCGAGGAGCTTTTCAGCAGTATGAAGGCTGGAGATGTAGTTCTTATGCCTTCAATCAAGGAGGTAGGACAGATATGGACTCCAGGGCAGACCTTTCTTATAGATCTTGCAAAGGATGCATTCAGGGATAAAAAGAAATATCCTGATGAAGCGGCAATGAAGAGCGGTCTTGAAAAAATGTGCAGTCAGATACATGATGCAATATTTACGTTGAAATAATCTGTGCGGACATGGTACAAAAAATGAAGAATTTATGTGGTGAGATAAAGAAAAGCTTTTCTGAATTGTCGGGAAAGTCGAAACTGTCCACTGTATTTATGGGCAGTGGGCAATTTTTGTATGGGGCATACGGCAAGGGGGTAATGTTCCTTCTTTTGGAGGTCATGTTCCTTGTATACTTTATAAGAAGAGGCTTTAAGGATATTGCGGGATTCTTTACACTTGGCAGTGTTGCAGCGGACCCATGGAGCGGTACAGCAGGGGATAATTCAGTAACCATGCTCCTTATGGGAATACTTGCGTGGATTTTCCTCGCAGCATTTGTGATCATTTATATTGGAAATCTTAAGGATGCACTGGCTGTACAGAGAGCTTACATAGCAGGTAAGAAACCGGAGAAATTTATAAAGGAGGTGGCAGGGCTTTTTGATAAAAAGTTCTATGCCTTTGTTCTTGTTTTACCTGTATTTGGTGTATTTGTGTTCAATGTCCTTCCTATCGTCTTTATGATATTGATAGCGTTTACCAATTATGGCGGCGATATAGTGCCACCGGCTCTTGTCGACTGGGTAGGTCTTCAGAACTTTGCAAAGATCGTATCATTGTCAGAGTTTGCACCGACATTTTTCCATATACTTATCTGGAATATCGTATGGGCTGTCATTTCAACGGCGTTAAATTATTTTGCAGGTCTCTTTCTTGCGTTATTGCTTAATAAGGAATGTGTTAAAGGCAAGGCTTTCTTTAGAGCTTTTCCTGTGCTTGCCTATGCAGTGCCGGGATTTATAACACTTCTTGCTTTTAAGTTCATGTTTTCCTACGGTGGTCCTATAAATCAGATGATAGTATCAGGAGGAGGAAAGGCGATAGGTTTTCTTGATATTGATGCGAAGTGGACAGCAAGGATAATAGGCATACTTGTAAACTGTTGGATATCGGTTCCCTCAATTATGATGCTTGCCACAGGCAATCTTTCAAACAGAGACAAGTCGATATATGAAGCTGCAAAGATAGATGGAGCAACACCATTTCAACAGTTTAAGGCACTTACTCTGCCTTTTATGATATTTGTGACCACACCGGTTTTATTAGGACAGTTTGTTGGAAATTTCAACAATTTTGGCATATTTTATTTCCTAAGAGGCGGGCTGTATATGGATAATTATTTTCTGGCAAGTGATACGGACCTTCTTATAAACTGGCTTTACAATCTGTCCATAGATAACAATTATTATTGCATAGGCGCGGCGATCTCTCTTGTAATATTTATCATAACGTCAACTATTTCACTTATAGTATATGTCAAGTCGCCTGCATATAGAGAGGAGGACAGATTCCAGTGAATGAGACAAGGATAATGAAGAATGTAAAAAAGAACCGGATGAGCCCGGCAAAGCTTCTTGATGCGTGTCTGACCTACGCAATACTGATAGTTGTTGCATTTATATTTTTCTTTCCATGCCTTTGGCTTATAATGGCATCATTTTCAAAGTCGGGCAGTATATATTCTTTTGATGGGTTCTTTCCAAAAGAGTATAGTCTTGGAAGCTTTAAGAAGCTTTTTTGTGATACGAGATTGTATGACTATCCAAAATGGTTTTTAAATACTCTTTTTATTGCGGCTGCAAGCAGTATTCTTGGAACATTTTTAACTATACTGACTGCCTACACTATGTCAAGATTCAGGTTTAAGGGTAGAAAGGCTTTAATGAAAGGGACAATGCTGCTCAGTATGTTTCCTTCTTTTATGGGCATGACGGCAGTTTATATACTTATGACTCAGTTCAAACTGGTAAATCAGCCGCTTGGTCTTGTGCTTATCTACGCCGCAGGTGCGCCTATGGGATACCTCACTCAGAAGGGATATTTTGATACAATACCAAAGGCGATCGATGAGGCAGCAAAAGTGGATGGGGCAAGCAATCTGTCCATATTTCTGCACATAAATCTACCTTTGTCAAAGCCGATAATAGTGTATACTGCGCTTACTTCGTTTACATGGCCATGGAGCGACTTTATATTGCCGAAGCTCTTACTTAAGGAAAAGAACCTTTATACAGTTGCAGTTGGACTTATGAGTCTTGATGATACAGAGTTTGCAAGGTTTGCTGCAGGCAGTGTATTTATAGCTGTGCCTATCGTAATATTGTATTTCTGTCTTGTGAAAAATATGGTTACCGGAATTTCAGAGGGTGCAGTGAAATAGAGAAGAACTGAAGCATTACTATTCAGAGGCATTGCTTTGCAATGCCTCAATATATGCTGTTAAAATACTCCACTTTGGCAGTCTTCGCGAAGCGAATATTATTATTTTTGAACGGGTCATAAATTCTTAAATCATTGCGCAAGCGATCTTTATAATAATCTCAAATACCTTTTGGGTTTCAAGGTATTCTATTAGAAAAATACGAATATATCATCTTACTCTATATTTTAGCCATAAGGAGCTGGATTCAGCAGGATAAGCTTATGTTTCATGAGAAGATAGAATATTTTCTTGTTAAGTACAGGTTCTACTTCGATGAATACGGTATTCTGCTTGACTTTATATGATTTTCGATATATAAAGGTTAAAAATGTACAAATATTTTGAATTGAAGCTATAGATAAAAACTATATATCACGATAGAATTTTAATATTTCCTGATAACTGAAGTTTATGGCATACTTTTTATATGCTGATCATTATGATCTGTATTTCAGAAAACATTGAATGAATATGAAAGGCGGTTGCCATGAAGACTGTTCTATGCTTTGGAGATTCAAATACATATGGACTTATCCCCGGCACAAAAGACCGTTATGAGGAATCTGTCCGTTGGACAGGGCTTTTAGCGGATAAAGTAAGAAATAAAGGGTACCGGGTTGTCGAAGAGGGTCTTGTCGGGAGAACAACTATATTTTCTGACGATCTGAGACCGGGGAGAAAAGGAAGCGATCTGCTCCCTGTACTCCTTGAAAGTCACGGACCTGTGGATACTGTTGTACTGATGCTTGGAACAAATGACTGCAAGACGGTCTACAGTGCATCTGCAGAGGTTATAGGCAGAGGAATTGAAAAATTGCTTGATCAGATTAGAAGCTTCGGCAACGGAATCAGAGTCATTCTTGTTTCACCAATCTTGCTAGGAGAGGAAGTCTGGAAGATACAGTACGACCCGGAATTCGGAAAAGCATCTGTTGAGGTTTCAAAGGAATTAAAGAGAGTGTACCAACAGATATCTGAAAAGTATGGCTGTGAGTTTTTAGCTGCATCAGATGTTGCGGATCCATCTGATGATGACCAGGAGCATCTGACTCCAGCGGGGCATGCCGCCATTGCGACTGCGATTTTAAAGGTAATTTCAGGGAAGGCCGTATAAAAAATAAACTGACCAGGAGAACCCAGAATGACGATTCAACAGCTAAACTATGCCATAACGATTGCGGAGGTTGGTTCTATGAACAAGGCTTCCGAGATATTATATGTTTCACAACCATCTCTTACCGGTGCCATGCAGGAGCTTGAAAAGGAGATCGGGTTTGCCGTATTTAAAAGAAGTGGGAGGGGCGTGACGCTTACTCCTGAGGGAACTGATTTCCTGCTTCACGCAAGGCAGGTCAATTCACAGTTTCAGGAACTCCAGAATTATCTCGGGAAATCAAAGAGCAGAAAGAAGAAATTCTCGGTTTCTACCCAGCATTATTCCTTTGCGGTGAAAGCCTTTGTGGAGCTTGTAAAGGAGTATGACACATCCATATATGAATTCAAAATCATGGAGACACAGACGAAGGATGTGCTTTCCGATGTGGCGAATTTAAGGAGCGAAATCGGAATTCTTTACTTGAGTGATTTCAACAGGTCGGCTCTTTCAAAACTTATGAAGAATGCGGGACTCGAATTTCATCACTTGATAGACTGTGAGGCATACGTGTATCTCTGGTCAGGGCATCCTTTGGCAAAGAAGAAATCTATCAGCTTTGATGAACTTAAGGATTATCCGTGCCTGTCCTTTGAGCAGGGTGATACGGCTTCATTTTATTACGCAGAAGAAATCTTAAGTACGGAGGAATATATCCGGACGATAAAGGCAAATGACAGGGCGACTATGTTGAATTTGATGATCGGACTGAATGGTTATACGCTTTGCTCGGGGATTATCTGCGAAGAACTGAACGGCAGTGATTATCTGGCGGTTCCTTTTGAGTCAGGTTCAGTGGAGCAGGATAGCGTCATGGAGATTGGATATATCACGAAGAAAAATACGATCCTGTCGAAGATTGGGGAACTATACATTGAAAAAGTCAGGGAGTATCTCGGAATCAATAGGTAAAACCTATAGCTGGATATAGGAATCAGGTATTGGACTTAAAAGAGGCTTCGGGCTTAAAATACAGAAAAGTTAAAACAAGAGTCTTAAGAAAGGAAGATTATAAGATGATAAAGTTATTCATGACATCTCAGAATAATGTTTGTTGTGGTTGCTGCATAAGAAAATACAGCAGCCTGATTTTGCGATGTCGGAATTTATGATGAATAGAATGTAATATATATCGTAAAAAATAAATCTGAGCAGGCTGATAAGAAATCTTCAGTCTGCTTTTTTGTTGCAAAAAATTATAAGGAGAAAATGAAAATGGAACTTAAAATGAATTCACTTTTAATACACGGAGGCGTGGATGGAGATGAAACTACAGGGGCTGTAAATGTGCCGGTCTATCAGACATCAACCTATAAGCAGAATGGTCTGGGTGAGACGAGAGGCTGGGAGTATTCAAGAACGGGAAATCCTACCAGGGATGCCTTGGAAAAACTGATTGCAACTTTGGAACATGGAAAATACGGACTGGCATTTGCGTCCGGCCTTGCGGCTATAAATACGGTGCTTTCGTTGTTTAAATCAGGGGATAGGTTGATTGTATCCGACAATATCTATGGGGGGACATTTAGGATACTGGATAATGTTTTTAAGAACTTTGGAATCGGTTACATCATTGTTGATACTTCAGATACAGTGCTTGTAGAAAAGAAATTGAATGAAGACAAGGAAGGGAAGATCAAGGCTGTTTATATTGAAAGTCCGGCAAATCCTCTGCTTACGGTCACGGATATAGAGGCAGTGGCAAAGAATGTGAAGGCTTCCGGTAGACTTACCATAGTTGATAATACATTCATGACACCATACTTTCAAAGACCTCTTGATCTTGGTGCTGATATCGTGGTTCACAGCGGGACCAAATATCTTGGTGGGCATAGTGATGTGGTATCCGGTTTCATAGTTGTAAATGATGAGGAAATCTCAAGGCACTTGTATTATCTACAGAATGCGATCGGGGGAGTATTGGGACCGTGGGATTCATTTCTGATGATTCGGGGAATCAAGACACTCGGAGTAAGGATGGATAGGCACCAGGAGAATGCCGAAAAGCTCGCCAGGTGGCTTACTGACAGCGGATATGTAGAAAAGGTCTATTATCCCGGTCTTGAATCGGATCCGGGATATGAGACGCAGAAGAAGCAGGCTGACGGACCGGGGGCCATGGTGTCTTTTGTTCTAAAAAAGGAATATGACTACAGGAAGTTTTTCAAGAGCCTGAGACTCATCACTCTTGCGGAAAGCTTAGGCGGTGTGGAGTCTCTCGTATGCCATCCCGCAAGCATGACTCATGCAGCTATACCAAAGGATATCAGAGATGCTGTAGGCATTACGGATGAACTGATAAGATTTTCCGTAGGCATTGAAGATATAAATGATTTGAAGGCGGACCTTGAGCAGGCAATACTTGCATCACGAATGTAAGGAGAATATAAAAATGCAGACTTATGATTCCATCCACGAAATGATAGGAAACACTCCTATACTTAAGATAAACCATATGGGAGTAAAAGAAAGTGTAGGCTTATATGCAAAGCTTGAACTGTTTAATCCCGGCGGAAGTGTAAAAGACAGAGTAGGTGAATATATGATAGCTGCGGCGGAAAAGAATGGCAGCTTAAAACCTGGTGGTACCATTATCGAAGGTACTGCAGGCAATACGGGAATAGGTATTGCGGTGGCGGCGCTTAATAAAGGGTACAGGGTGATCTTTGTGGTGCCTGATAAATTTTCCGAGGAAAAGAAAAAGATAATGGCAGCTTTAGGCGCAGAAATCATTTCCACATCCAGAGAGGAAGGGATGCTCGGTGCGGAAAGGAAAGCGGAAGAGCTTTTAAAGGAAATACCCGGCAGTGTATCCATGAGGCAGTTCCACAATCCCGCAAATCCAAAGACTCATTATGAGACTACAGGTCCTGAGATTTATGAGCAGATGGACGGAAGGATAGATTATCTGGTGGCTGGTGCAGGAAGCGGCGGGACTTTCAGCGGTATAGTTAAGTACTTAAAGGATAAAGACAAAAAGATACAGGGTATACTTGCCGATCCCATAGGCTCTATTATAGGTGGAGGTGAACATGCAGACTATGATATCGAAGGTATAGGAAATGATTTTATTGCGGAAACCATGGACATCACGCTAATGGATAAAGTTATTAAAGTAAGTGATAAGGAAGCCTTTAAGACAGCAAGAAAGCTTGCAAAAGCGGAAGGCATACTTGCCGGCTCCTCATCAGGAGCAGCGCTCTTTGCGGCACTAAAGCTTGCAGGAGAGATTGATAGTGGAAATATAGTGGTCGTTCTTCCTGACAGAGGCGACAGGTATTTGAGCAAGGGATTATTTAATTAGAAAACAAGATGTGAGAGGAGAGAAAAAATCATAACCATTCGTTTTTTTAGGTAAGATTATGCTATTGATTTAGCTATAGGCTATAACTATAACAGTCGATAGTTTTTTTGAATTTTACAGAAGGTGACATCGGGGTTATCATTTAGTCATTCCAAGAGAAAAATTAAAACAGGAGGATATGAAAATGGCAAGAGTAAAATTCATTAAAAGAGAGGAACTGGAAGGAGAGAGACTTAAGGCATGGGATTTCCAGGAATCGCACAACAATCTGACGAATATGAAGAAGGCGCTACTAAACGATTATGCAACATATGACGCCTATATGGCATGGTATACATCATGGGCAAGACTAGTCGAAGTGATCGGAGAAAAGGATGCTATTCTTTATTCTCATGCAATATCCACAACGAACAGCTGCCAACTATGCTCTTTGTTCTTTATAAGCGATGTGAAGGGACTTGGACTTGATCCTCATAATATTCAGTACGATGAGAAGGAAAAGCTCCTTACCGACTTTGGAAGACAGATCGTCAAGGATCCCACTAAGGTTTCAGATGAGACATTTGACGAGCTTCATAAGTACTGGAATGACAGTGAGATTGTGACAATAGTGGGTTATGCAGGACAGATGATCGCAACCAACAATTTCAACTCGGTGCTTAAGATTGATGTGGATAAGAGGCTGCTTCCAATCATTGATGAGTTTAAGCCTGCTACGTGGAGAGAAAATATAGGGTAAAGGCGGATAGAAACCCATGAGCATAGCGGAGATAAAATTTAGGACAGCTCCGAAAGAAGCAGATGTAATTTACCGTCTGGATCATGTGACAAAGATATATGAAGGTACGCCGCAGGTTGTCGCGCTGGATGATGTCAGTATCGAAATAAATCGAGGAGAGATATACGGGATCATCGGCATGAGTGGAGCCGGTAAGAGTACGCTTGTCAGAACACTCAACCGACTTGAGGAAGTAAGCTCGGGCTCAGTATCTTTTGAAGGAAAAGATCTGAGCGGTCTGAAAAACTCAGAGCTTCGAAAGGTTAGGCAGAATGTGGGGATGATTTTTCAGGGATTTAACTTGTTGATGCAGAAGACGGTGGATAATAATATCCGTGCGGCGCTTAAGATAGCGGGCATTCCGAAGGCGGAGCATGAACAGATTACTGACAGGATGCTTGAAATCGTGGGGCTTAAGGATAAAAAAAACGTTTATCCGTCGCAGCTCTCTGGTGGTCAGAAGCAGCGAGTGGCAATCGCAAGGGCACTTGCAACAGACCCAAAGGTTATTCTGTGTGATGAGGCGACAAGTGCTCTTGACCCACAGATTACTGCGGAAATTCTGGACCTTTTGAAAAAGATTAACAAGGAGTTCGGAGTAACCATTATACTGATTACACATGAAATGTCTGTTGTGGAAGCAATATGCGACAGAGTGGCAGTGATAGATAATGGCAGGCTTGCGGAAGAGGGAGAAGTAAGAGAGGTATTTGTAACACCAAAGTCTGATGCTGCAAGAAGGCTGGTGTATCCGGAAAAACCGGGACTGAATTTTTTTGATAGTCAGGGACGAAGGTGCCTTCGACTTGTGTTTGATGGA
>CADBPM010000026.1 GCA_902796595.1 uncultured Lachnospiraceae bacterium
GCTTACTATAAATAAAACTGCAACATTCCATCATCAACCTTATTTTTTGCCATTTACAATTATAATACTATCTCATGAGACGCTAAAAAAACTATCATCTATAAACTTCAGACGGATGTAGATACTCTTTTTCTATTTTGTACGCAAAACCCCCTATGTCATTACTGACATAGGGGGTTTTGGTCTGTCAACCAAGTATTTAATTAAACAGGGTATGCCTTATTTTCCTTGTCGGCTGCGTTTACATCAACGCCTGTCTTCTGTGCTTTTCTGTAAGCAAAGAAGTCAGTAGCAACCTGTGGGAAAAGAGCATAATCAAGAACATCCTCCGGAGTAGGATTTTCAACAAGCTCTGCAGTCTTCTTTCTGAAATCGTCCATCTGAGGAGCAATGTGATCAGCAGGACGGTCAGTCATCTGAGTTTCACCCGGCTTAAGAACCTTCTTAACTACTTCAGGGTCCATAGGCTTTACAGTAACACCAAATTCACCGGCAACAAGCTTATGAGATTCCTTAGGAACCATCTTGTATCTCTCACCCATTATAACATTCATAACGGCCTGAGTACCAACGATCTGTGATGAAGGTGTAACAAGTGGTGGTTCACCGAAGTCCTTACGAACTCTTGGAACTTCCTCGAGAACTTCTGTAAGCTTGTCATCCTTGCCAGCCTGATGAAGCTGACTGATAAGGTTTGAAAGCATACCACCAGGAACCTGATACTTAAGAGTATTGACATTAACACCAAGAACTTTGGTAGACATAAGTCCGCTCTTGATGCACTCTTCACGATAAGGTGTAAAGTAATCAGAGATTTCGATAACCTTATCCATATCAAGACCTGTATCAAAAGGAGTTCCCTGAAGAGCCTTGACCATAACATCCGTTGAAGGCTGTGATGTACCAAGTGCAAGTGGAGTAGATGCGGTATCAATTATATCTGCACCAGCCTCGATACACTTAAGGTATGTCATTGAGCCCATACCTGATGTATAGTGAGTATGGATCTCAATAGGAAGCTTTGTTCCTCTCTTAAGAGCCTTGACAAGGTCATAGCCCGCCTGTGGAAGAAGAAGACCTGCCATATCCTTGATACAAAGAGAGTCAGCTCCAAGCTCTTCAACATCGTGAGCAAGCTTCTCCCAGTACTCAAGAGTATAGGCATCACCTAATGTGTAACAGAGAGCAATCTGTGCATGAGCATTAGGGTTCTCCTGCTTACATGCCTTAACAGCATTTGCAGCAGTTTTAAGATTTCTTATATCGTTAAGGCAGTCGAAGATACGGATGATATCAATACCATTTCCGATAGATCTCTTAACAAATTCCTCAACAACATCATCTGCATAATGGTTGTAACCAAGGATATTCTGACCACGGAAAAGCATCTGAAGCTTGGAATTTGGAAGTCCCTTTCTAAGCTTTCTGAGTCTTTCCCAAGGATCTTCCTTAAGGAAACGAAGGCAGGCATCAAATGTAGCACCGCCCCAGCACTCTATTGCATGATATCCGACCTTATCCATCTTATCGAGGATAGGGAGCATTTCTTCAATAGGCATTCTGGTCGCAATAAGAGACTGATGTGCGTCACGAAGGACTGTCTCTGTAATGCCGACCTTTTTAGTAACCTGATCTGACATATTCTATATCTCCTTAATTAACTTATCATAACGGGTATAATCATTTAACTCCAAATATAGCCATAAATACACCCGCCGCAACTGCAGTACCGATAACACCGGCAACGTTTGGTCCCATCGCATGCATGAGGAGGAAGTTAGTAGGATCAGTTTCAGCTCCGACCTTCTGAGATACACGGGCAGCCATTGGAACTGCAGAAACACCGGCAGAACCGATAAGCGGATTTATCTTACCATGAGTAAGATGGCATAAAAGCTTACCAAAAAGAACACCTGTTGCAGTAGCAATAGCAAATGCTATAAGACCAAGAGCAACGATCTTAAGTGTTGTTACCTTAAGGAAAGCCTCTGCACTGGTAGTTGCTCCGACAGAAGTACCGAGAAGGATAACAACGATGTACATAAGTGCATTTGAAGCTGTTTCCTGAAGCTGCTTAACTACGCCTGACTCACGGAAAAGATTACCAAGCATAAGCATACCAATAAGAGGTGCAGTTGTAGGAAGGATCAAAGTTACGACAATTGTAACTATAACAGGGAAGATAATCTTTTCAAGCTTACTTACAGGACGAAGCTGCTGCATCTTGATAGAACGTTCTTTCTCTGTTGTTAAAAGCTTCATGATAGGTGGCTGTATGATAGGCACAAGTGACATATATGAATATGCCGCCACAGCTATAGGACCCATGTACTGACTCTGCTGCAGTTTACCTGCAAGGAAAATAGATGTAGGGCCATCGGCACCACCAATGATAGCGATGGATGCTGCAGCCTTTCCGTTGAATCCAAGAAGGATTGCAAAGAAGTAAGCCGCAAATACACCAAACTGAGCAGCTGCACCCATGATAAAACTTATAGGGTTTGCAATGAGCGGACCAAAGTCTGTCATCGCACCAACACCTAAGAAGATAAGACAAGGTAAAATGGACAGCTCATCAAGTTTGTAGAAATAATAGAGAAGTCCGCCTTCCTTGATTATATCCGGATAGATATTTACAAGAAGCATACCAAAAGAAATCGGCACAAGTAAAAGAGGCTCATACCCTTTCTTTATGGCAAGGTAAAGAAACACAAGCGCAACAAAGATCATTATAACATTACCCGGTGTAAGGTAGGTAAATGCTGTCTGATCAGCAAGGTTGCGGAGTGTATTAAGTACATATTCCATTACTGGATATACCTCCGATTCCTGGAGCACTGCTTTCACAGCACTCTGATCTACAGGCTATCTTAATAGCAAGCCTGCTGTTACCATTTACATCAGTTAAGAGTTGCAAGAAGACTTCCAGACTCAACCTGATCATTAACGGCAACATTAACAGAAGCAATAGTACCATCCTTAGGAGCAACGATATCATTTTCCATCTTCATTGCTTCAAGTACCATTATAACGTCACCAGACTTAACAGCCTGACCTGCACTTACCTTAACAGAAAGGATCTTGCCTGGCATTGGACTGTTTACCTTTGTGTTTCCCTGTGCGCCGGCTGGAGCTGCAGCAGGAGCTGCCTTAGGAGCTGCGGCAGCAGGAGCTGCCTTCTTAACAACTGGTGCAGCTGCTGCCTGTCCAGCACCCTCTTCTACAGTTACATCATAAGCAGTACCGTTAACTGTGATTGTATAATTCTTCATGATCATAATCTCCATTCACATTAAAATGTTTGATTTCTTTTTACTGGGCTCTCTTCCATCCAGAAACATTGTGTCTTCTTATTGAACGAACAACAAGTCCATCAGCGGAAACATTGTTTTCTTCCTCATAAGCCCTTATTGCAGCCGCAATAACTGCAGCTATCTCACCATCGTCAGCTACCTCGCCGACAGGTTCAGCAACAGGCGCAGGAGCACTTACAGCAGGAGCACTTGCAATTGCCGGCTCTTCCTTGCTCTTCTTTTCAAATACGCTTGTAAGCCTTGGGATAAGACTTATGATAAAACTGATAAAGATAAGAACAATGAAAATGAAAGCCATTGCAAGGATGGTATTTATACCGGCAAGTTCAAGCTTTTCAGCCATTGTCTGATATCTTTCAGAACCAAAGCTTGTCATATTACCCTTCTTGTCAAAAACAAGAGTAATATATGCAATACCATTTTTACACTTGATAGTTTCTGTTACAGAAGCTGTCTCGCCGTCGTCAGTGATCTTACCATCTGTAACCTTAACGAGATCTCCTACTTCTTCCTTTACTGTTTCAAATGATTCAACTGAAGATTTGATCTCTTCTGAGGTTGAAGCATCTTCTTTCAGTGCAGTAAAATCAGGGATCATCCATAACTGCTGTACGAACTGTTCGCCTTGTGAAAGAAGCTGCTGTGGATCATACTTGAATGCAGTCTTCTTGCTTTCAGTACTGCCGCAGCCACCCAGGATCATCATGCAGGAGAAAACGGTAAGTAATAAAGCTAAAATCCGTTTTTTCATTTTTTAAATCCTCTCTGTCAGATAGTGCCGTGCTTCTTTGAAGGGCGGCTTTCCCTCTTTGTATAAAGCATCTCAAAAGCGTAGATAAGCTGCTTTCTTGTAGATGAAGGTTCGATTATGCTGTCAACAAAACCACGCTTTGCAGCAGATACAGGGCTGTTCTGAAGCTTAGCATACTCATCTGCCTTCTGGGCAACCTTTGCTGCATCTGTTTCATCTGAATAAATGATCTCAGCTGCAAGCTTACTGTCCATCATACCGATCTCGGTATCTGGCCATGCAAAGACAAGATCAGCTCCGATATGCTTAGAATTCATTGCAATATAAGCACTGCCATAAGCCTTGCCTGTTACAACATTTACCTTAGGCACCGTAGCATCTGCAAAAGCTGCTGTAAGTGCTGCAACACTCTTTGCAATGGTCTTTTCTTCATTTACATCTGCTGCAAAACCGCAGACATTTGTAAATGTAAGAAGAGGTATCGAATAGGCATCACAGAACTTAACAAAATCAGCAGCCTTTCTTGCACCGTCAGATGTAAGAACAGTATTGAACTTCTCAACACACTTAAAATCATCATCGAGAAGCTCTGCGCGATTGCCGATAGCACCTACTACATAGCCATTGAGTCTGATGAAGCCTGTGACCATTTCCTTTGCAAAATCACTCTTAAGTTCAAGGAACCAGCCATTATCTGAAATCTCACGAAGAGAAACAGCAGTATCCTTAAGACTTGTTCCAAGACTTGCAACTGTACGGTTGATATCATCTGTGCATTCATCTGCAAAACCAGAATCTTCATTGTTTACAGGAAGAATGCTAACAAGCTCACGTGCCTTTGCAAGAGCAGCGGCATCGTCATCAGCAACGATGTCAACATTGCCTGCTTCTGCCTGAAAAGCTGCTGTACGAGTATCAAGCTTTTCGGTGTAGTTGCTCTTAAGTGCATTAGGTGAATTAACAAAAAGCTTTGCAGCATCGCGAGTCATGATAGTAAAATCTGACATAGCTGCATTCACTGCAACACCGCCGCCGCAAGTACCGCAGACAACAGTAACAACTGGGATAACTCCGCTTGCAAGTGCCTGTCTTGCATAAACCTTGCCAAATGCATCAAGAGCATCTGTTGACTCTTCAAGTCTGAGACCTGCACAGTCTGTGATCGCAACAACCGGTGCTCCGACCTTTGTTGCAAGATCATAAATATTTACGATCTTTCTTGCATGCATCTCTCCGAGTGATCCACCAAGAGCATCCTTGTCCTGACTGTAAACATAAACAAGATTGCCATCGATCAGACCATATCCAGCGATAACACCATCACCAGGTACATCTTTTTCAGTAAGGTTGAAATCAGTATTTCTCTTTGTAACAAGAGCGCCGATCTCAACAAAACTATTTTCGTCGAGAAGTGACAGAATCCTGTCTCTCGCCGACAGTAACGTCTGACTACCCATTCTGAAACCTCCATTATATGAGTTGTTTAATGGCGATACAAAAATTATTGCCACTTAATAGTATATATGTTTTAGAAGCAAATCACAAGTATAAATTCACAAAATGTATTTTTATGATTCAAAATCTTTTATTTGCAAATTTTCTGTTTCGTCTTTACTGATATATTTTTCTATATCATCGAATGACATCTGCAATTCTTCTGCCGCCTCTTGTTTCATGGAGCTTTCTTCCTCTTTAGTTATAACAGGAAGGTCTGTAAGATCCTTTATGCCAAAGCATCTTAAAAACTGTTCTGTTGTACCAAAGACGATAGGTCTTCCCGGTGCATTAAGTCTTCCCGCCTCCTCCACAAAGCCGTATTCAACAAGCTTGTTGATCGCGTGATCGCTGTTCACACCTCTGATCGTCTCAACATCAGTTCTTGTGACCGGCTGCTTATAGGCAACTATTGATAATGTTTCCAAAAGCGAATCGGTAAGCTCCTGTCTTTTAGGCACATGTGTTATCTTTATAAGAGTGTCGTACATTTCTCTCTTTGTACACATTTGAAATGACCCGTCAAGCTCTATTATTTTTATACCATGACCTTCTTTCTCATATTCATCCATCAAAAGTGTCACAGCCTTTTTTACTGTTTCAACGTCACATCCGCACGCTGCGGCTATATCTTCCACCGGCACCGCTCTTCCCATAGTAAAAAGAATCGCTTCGATCTTTGCCATTAATTCCTTCAGTTCCAAATTACATATCTCCCATCTGTTCAAGCTCTTCTGCTGAAAGTTTGAGTTCAGCAACAAAATGTACTGTTATATCATCCGAGGCACCGTTCTGCACAACCTGCAAAGAACCAAGCTTCATAAGTTCAAGCAGCGCCAGAAAATTAACTATCACATGAAGCTTGTCCGGCTGCTCCATAAGAAATTCGGAAAAGCTGAATTCTCCCCTCTCCTTTGCATAACTGGTTAATGTCGGCAAACACTGCACAAGGCTTACAGGTTCCCTTTGGATCTTTCCAAAACTGCTTCTTACAGGGTCGATCTTATCATTCTGCTTTTTGATCACAAAATTGTAAATCTGGTGAAGCTTTGCCAGAGTAAGCCCTGCTGTCATTGCCTCAATATCCGGTTCTTCCTTATATTTTGCAACTTCCGCAGGGATCTGCGGTTCTCTGAAAACTGCATGAGCCGCATCCTTTTCATTTCTCTTAAGTAGTTTAGCGGAATATTTAAACATCTTATATTCAAGAAGCCTCTCAACAAGCTCCGCTCTCGGGTCAATCTCCTCTCCCGTCTCTTCGTCTTTTTCTTTAGGCAAAAGCATCCTCGACTTTATATTCACAAGGGTAGAAGCCATTACAAGAAACGCACTTTCGCTGTCAAGATCCGGTATCTCCATACTGTTGATCACTTCTATGTACTGGTCAGTTATGGTTGAAATGGGGATGTCATATATATTTATCTTGTTTTTTTCAATAAGATGAAGAAGAAGATCCATAGGACCTTCAAAAGCTTCAACTTTAACAGGTATTTCCATATTTAACTATTCCTATCATCTGATCATCTAAAACGCACTCACCAAACCATTTTACCCCAGAAAAACCTTTTTTTCAACGAAAAAAGGCTACAACACTTTAAAAGTATTGTAGCCTTTGAAACACATCATATAAAACCTTGGTTTTAGCAATGCTCCGCGATATAGTAAAGCAGTTCTTCTGTATCCTGCCAGCCAAGACACGGATCTGTAATAGACTGTCCGTATATATGCTCGCCTATTTTATGGCTGCCTTCTATCAGATAGCTTTCTGTCATAATGCCCTTTACAACATCATGAATTGCAGGTGATACATTCCTGCTGTGAAGGACTTCTTTTATTATCCTAATCTGCTCCTTAAACTTCTTGCCTGAATTAGCATGATTGCTGTCAATTATAGCCGAATGATTAACCAGTTCGTGCCCGTCGTACAGCTCCATAAGAAGCTCTATATCTTCATAGTGATAGTTCGGTATATACTGACCATGCTTACTTACGGAACCCCTCAATACAGCATGTGCAAGGGGATTGCCGTCCGTCTTCACTTCCATATCCCTGTACATAAATGTATGCTTGTGCTGAGCCGCCTGAATCGAATTAAGCATTACATCAAGATATCCGCCGGTCGGATTTTTCATGCCGACAGGTATATCAAGACCGCTGCATACAAGCCTGTGCTGCTGATTTTCCACACTTCTTGCCCCAATGGCAACATAAGAAAGGATATCTGCCACATAAGGCCAGTTTTCCGGATAAAGCATTTCATCCGCGGCAAAAAGACCTGTTGACTCTATGCTGTGAAGGTGCATCTTTCTCATGGCTATAAGCCCCTCTGAAAGATCAGGTGCCTTCTCAGGATCTGGCTGATGAAGGATTCCCTTGTATCCGTCTCCTGTCGTTCTCGGCTTGTTGGTATAGATTCTTGGAACAACAAGAACCTTATCCTTTATCTTTTCCTGAATCTTTGCAAGCTTTTCAATGTACTCCACAACCGCATCTTCTCTATCTGCAGAGCAAGGTCCTATGATCATAAGAAACCTATCATCTTTTCCGATAAATATGTTTCTTATCTCTTCATCTCTCTTTTTCTTCTTTTCAATGTATTCAGATTTAAGCGGAAGCTTATCCAAAAGTTCCTCCGGTGTCATCACCGGTTTTATGATATGTAAACTCATCCATCCCCCTCTTGCCAGACTCCTTAACTCTGGCTTCTCTGATAATAATTTTATAATAAGCGAAGAAAATAATTGTGGATAGAGCAAGCTCTATCCAGCATTAATTCTCGGCGACGTTTATCGCAAACGAAATTGCTTATTTCGTTTACGATATCTATGTAACATCTGCTTTGCCTGATGCCACACTCTGCCGGTCAACACGAGAGCGTTTATCATGACCGGCTAGTCCTTAGCTTATCCTATTTTCCTTTTTCTTTCAATCCTTCTTCTATTCCTTCTGGCACTACCTGATATTTTCTTCTATCATAGCAGTCAGGTTGAAATGAACCGCCGCAAGCATTTCAACCTGACAGCACTTTGTTTAATATATTGAGTACTTTCTTTTTATCTGCACTCCAAAGAGGCGCGACCAGAAGCTTTTTAGGTCCATCGCCGGTAAGTCTGTGCACCACGCAGGTATCAGGTATAAGTGCTGTCAGCCTTTTTAGCAGTCCTGCATATTCATCCAGAGTCATAACAGGCACCCTGCCGGCTTCATAGTCCTTTTCAAGGTCGGTTCCTTTTAACACATGCAAAAGCTGAAGCTTTATCCCGTCTGCTCCGGAAGCCACCACATATTTTACGGTTTCTTCCATGTCTTCATAAGACTCTCCGGGAAGCCCCAGTATAACATGCACAACAACTTCGATATTGCGGTCTTTCAGCTCCCTCACTGCCTTATCGTATACACTCAAAGGATATCCGCGTCTTATATACTCTGCCGTTTTTTCATGCATCGTCTGGAGCCCAAGCTCAACGAAAACTGGCTTTTTACTGTTAAGCTTAGTTAAAAGTTCCAAAATCTCCTCACCAAGACAATCCGGTCTAGTTCCTATTGATAATGCGACTATATCATCCGGCTCAATTGCCTCATTGAAAACTCTTTCAAGGTAACGGACAGGCGCATAAGTATTGGTAAAGCTTTGGAAATACGCAATGTATCTGCCGTCTTTTATTTTGGCAGATACCCTCTCCTTTGCGCGGGCAATCTGCTCCTTGACAGGAAGTTCAGGGCTTTCCGAAAAATCGCCGGACCCTCCCGCCGAGCAGAAAATACAACCTTTATTTCCAAGTGTTCCATCCCTGTTCGGGCATGTTTTTACAGCAGAAAGCGACAGTTTATAAACCTTACAGCCAAATCTCTCTCTTAAATATTCATTAAGCCTCTTCATATATGGCACTTTCTTCTGGACAGTTCTTCTTAAAGTCCTCTTCGCACTTAAGGTAAGCTTCATTCAAGCCAAACTCATCCGGCAAAAATCTTGGACAGACATTATCTTTGGTTGAAATAACTGATGCCGCAAGTCTTGAACCTATATTAAGGGCTTCATCGAGATTCTTGCCGTAGGTGAGTCCCAAAGTAACACCTGCAAAGAATGAATCACCGGCGCCTGTTGTATCCACTACATTTACCCTCTTGGCAGGTACATAACCACTTTTTCCGTCAACAGTCGCATATACAGCCCCAAGGCTTCCAAGTGTAACTATCATACAAGGAATTTTGGCTCTCTTAACATTCTCACATAAAATTTTTTCCATCTCCTCATGAGTTGCATCGCAATAATCATCAGAGAAAAATATTCCGGCTTCTGCCTGATTGCAGATAAAGCAGGCGCAACGTTTTATATAATCTCTTCTTTCAACCGCAATAGACATATTTGAAACAACGGCGTAGATATCTTTATTATATTTTTCTGCAAGTTCAAAAACCTTATGAAGGATCTCGCGGTCTACATCTATTTCAATCGCAATACTGTCAGCATTTTTAAATATCTCATCGCCATGTTCTTCAAGAGTTTTCGCTATTCCGGAAATATCCGGTCTCTTGCTTATTGAAGCCGCAACATCCCCATCATTATCAAAAATAGCAAGCCACGTTCCAAGCCCATCTTTTTCTTTTGTAATAAAACGTGTATCAATCTTATGATTGCGAAGTTTCGATAAAACATCTTCCGAAATACCGCTTTCATCAACAACGCTGACAAAAGTAGGTCTCATTTCAACATTTGCGATATCTTCTGCTATATTTCTGCTGACGCCGCCATGTATCTGAATAACTCTGCCGACATTCCTGCCACCGGAAATATAGGCTCCTGCCGGGAACCCCTTTATATCAACAAAAATCGCACCGATAACAACTATACCCATTTCCTACCTCGCTTATAGTCATACTAAAAAACAGTTTTACTTGATTATAGCATGTTGTCCATAGGATGTCTTGTTATAAATTATTAAGAATTGAAACATTACGAATTTATCACTTGCACCCCAAACATCATCGTCAGATGATCATTCATGTTCAGGTTAACCTTGTCTATTGAAACAAATTGTATTATCGCTTTAGCAATATTACCTGACACCCGGCTATGTCCGAAGGATATTTTCAAATATCCTGAACTTCTTTCTTTTTTAATCTTGACAACTCATCCTAAAGCAGTTATAATATAGAATTGCTGTGCAGAACAGGTATTTTGTTTGTGTGAAGTGCACCCTTTTATTCACAAAAAGTGAAACTTTATACTTTATACTACAACCTTAAAAAATAATTTTTGAAAAGTTCAAAAAAGTTGTTGACAAGTTCTGCATTTTGGTGTATTATGTATTTAGAAAGTAAATATTACTTTTCATTAACACATTTAATTTAGCTGACGAGAAACTTTTTCATAAATTCATGATAGAATCCCCCTTCTATCATGTCTCTCCTCTCTTTTTTAACCAGAAGAAGCATCGCATGATGCTTCTTCTCTTTTTTATTTACTTATCATCCGATTATCCCTTGTCAAATCATTTTTACCTCATTATAATAGTTAAGGAAAAACGTGAGAATTTACTCACAGGCTTATAGTTTTATCGGAGGAAAAAATGGCTAAAACCACAATTATGGATCACCCTCTTATTCAGCATAAGATAGGTATCCTCAGAAAGACCGACACTACAACAAAAGAATTCAGAGATCTTGTATCAGAAATTGCTATGCTCATCACATACGAAGCAACAAGAGATCTCCCTCTTAGCGATATCGAAATAGATACCCCACTTGAACATACAACAGTTAAGGAGATTGCAGGAAAGAAGCTCTGCGTAGTTCCTATCCTTCGTGCCGGACTTCAGATGGCAGAAGGCGTACTTCGCATGGTACCAAATGCCAAGGAAGGCTTCATCGGTATGTATCGTGACGAAACCACACTTGTTCCTGTAGAATATTTCTGCAAGCTTCCTAAGGATGCCGACGAAAGAGATATTTTCCTTGTTGACCCTATGCTTGCTACAGGCGGTTCTGCTATTGCAGCCATCAACCAGCTTAAAAAGCGCGGCATAGAAAAGATCAGATTCCTTTGCCTTATTGCAGCTCCAGAGGGACTCAAGGCTCTTACAGAAGCACATCCGGATGTTGATGTTTATGTAGGTGGACTTGACCGCGAGCTCAACAAAGACGGCTACATCCTTCCTGGTCTTGGTGATGCCGGCGATAGGATTTACGGTACTAAATAAGAAAAAGCGGATGAACTTTGTTCATCCGCCTTTTTTATTCATTACTCTATCACTCTAATCCAAATTTATAAATAGTGGTTGTCTCATACTCCTTGCCGGCAGGAAGAAGCGATGACTGGAAAGCAGGAATATTTATAGAATTAGGGAACAGCTGTGTTTCAAAGCAGACGCCGTCCTGCTTATTGTAAACAGCGCCATTTCTTCCCTTTACTCCATTAAGGAAATTACCACTGTAAAGCTGTATTCCCGGAAGATCTGTAAATACTTCCATCTTTATGCCGCTCTTGTCGCCGATACATTCTGCACAATAATCTACTTCTCCCTTTTTACCATGCAGAACAAAATTCTGATCATATCCCATCTGATATTTAATAGGCTCAAAATCAGCATTTATATCCTGTCTGAGTGGCTTTAATTCATTAAAATCAAACGGTGTTCCTGCAACAGGAAGAATCTCTCCTGTTGGAACAAGTTCTGCGCCTGCAGCCGTATAAGAATCAGCAAGGATCTTAACTTTATGATCTAAGATAGTTCCACCGCCATTTAAATTAAAATAACTGTGATTTGTAAGATTTACAACTGTATCCTTATTTGAAGCCGCAAAATACTCTATTATAACTTCATTATTTTCTGTAAGTGAATAAGTTACTGTAATATCACAGTTACCAGGGAAGCCCTGCTCCATATCAGGAAAGAGTCTTGAGAACTCAACGGAAGCCATATCCACATCTTCCATTGTCTCCGCCTCATACATCATTTTATTGGAACGGGTATTTCCTGAATGAAGATTGTTCTCACCATCATTCTTTTCAAGGTTATAAGTTTCCCCGTTAATGCTAAACTTTGCCCCTGCTATTCTATTTGCATTTCTGCCGACAAAAGCTCCAAAGCTTTCTGTGTCATTTTCATAACCGCTCAGATTGTCGTAGCCAAGAACAACATTTACAGGCTTACCATTTTTATCAGGAACAATGATCGACTCGATAATTGCACCATAGTCTGAAAGTACAAGAGTCATACCGTTCTTATTCTTTATGGTGTACAGATGAGCCTGTACACCATCCTTTGTTTTGCCATACTCAGAAGTAACAACTTTCACTTTTTTACTCCTCCTCATCCTTTACAACTGCAATATGCAGGTCTTTAAGCTGCTGCTCATCAAATACAGGAGCAGGCGCATCCATCATAGGATCTGAACCGTCCTTAATCTTAGGGAAGGCAATTACATCACGGATAGAATCAGAGCCTACCATCCACATTGCAAGTCTGTCAAGACCATAAGCAAGTCCTGCATGCGGCGGAACTCCATACTTGAATGCCTTCATAAGGAAACCAAACTGTTCATCTGCTCTCTCAGGCGTAAATCCTAATTTCTCAAGCATCTTTTTCTGAACATCCCCCTGATGGATACGAACAGATCCACCACCAAGTTCAGTACCATTAAGAACAATATCATAAGCCTTGGCTCTTACAGCACCCTGATCAGTATCTACAAGAGGAAGGTCCTCTTCCATAGGCATTGTAAACGGATGATGCATAGCCTGGTATCTGCCTAATTCATCTGACCATTCAAACATAGGGAATTCTGTAACCCAAAGGAACTTCCATGATTTGCGGTCGATAAGGTCAAGATCGGCACCAAGCTTAAGTCTAAGACTTCCAAGTGCATCCCATACAACCTGCTTCTTTGTATCCGAAACAAATACAAGAAGATCTCCCGGCTCACCATTCATGGCTGAAACAAGGTTCTCAAGCTCATCTTCTGTCATGAATTTTGCAAACGAAGACTTATATGTACCATCTTCATTTACAGCAAGATAAGCAAGTCCTTTTGCTCCATATTCCTTTACAAGTTCAGTGTATTTATCAATATGCTTACGAGGCATGCCAGCCTGTCCCTTGACATTAAGTCCCTTGATAACTCCGCCTTCTTTTGCACAGTTAGCAAAAACTCCAAAACCACAATCCTTTACTGTTTCAGTGACATCCTGAAGGAGCATGTCAAAACGCATATCAGGCTTATCTGAACCATAAGAATTCATGGCATCGATCCATTTCATTCTCTTGATAGGAAGTTCGATATCCACATTGCAGACTTCCTTAAAAAGATACTTAAGAAGTCTTTCATTAACTTCCATTACATCATCCTGATCAACGAACGAAAGCTCCATGTCTACCTGGGTAAATTCCGGCTGACGGTCTGCTCTTAAGTCCTCATCACGATAGCATCTTGCAATCTGGAAATATCTGTCAAAGCCAGATACCATAAGAAGCTGCTTTAAAAGCTGAGGTGACTGAGGAAGTGCATAAAAGGCACCCGGATGTATACGTGAAGGAACAAGATAGTCACGCGCCCCCTCAGGAGTAGACTTTATAAGAGTCGGTGTTTCGATCTCAAGGAACCCGTTTTCACTCATAAAATTGCGGATAAGATGAGTGATCTTAGCTCTTGTCATTATCTTCTTTGCAAGCTCAGGACGACGAAGATCCAGATATCTGTACTGAAGTCTTATATCCTCTTTTGTCTTGATCCCGTCCTCGATAGGGAATGGAGGAACGTCTGATTCAGCAAGTATACGAAGGCTTTTTGCAGATATTTCAATAGAACCGGTCTTCATTTCCTTGTTTGCATCCTTGCCTCTGCCGCGAACGACACCAGTAACCGCAATAACAAACTCAGAACGAAGTTTGCCTGCCTTTTCAAAAACCTCTGATCCGCACTCACTTTCTTCAAAAATTATCTGAAGCAGACCTGAGCGGTCACGAAGATCAGTAAAAACAAGACCTCCCTTGTTTCTTGATTTCTGAACCCAGCCCATCATGGTAACTTCTTTGCCAATATAAGACTCATCAAGTTCAGTACATCTGCATGTTCTGTGCAGACCCTGCATTGATTCTGACATTTTAAAAAATCCTCATTTCTTTTTGTTTCTATTATTCCTTATGACATATACATTTAACCACAAGCGCCCGCTAAACACCATGACGCATGGAAAAAATCTTATCATAAAGATATTGCATATTTGTTAAATTATAGGTCATGCCATCAACAAAAACAATTTCCATCCTCTTCCTGCGATAAAGAAATACGCTCTTTATCTGAGGAAGCCATGCAAGAAAAAGCTGACAGTCTGTGCTCCTTTCAGGCATGAGAGCAACTAAAAACTCATCAGGGGTTATATTACTGAACACCTGTCTTTCGGAGTCCCAGACCATAATACTTCCGTCTCTCTCCATAGTTTCCCCTTCCATTTATTGCATCATCTGATAGAGCCAAATGATGCACTCTGCCGACCAACGCGAGAGCGATTGATCATTGTCGACAAATCCTTTTAATATTTCCACCTATAGTTTAAATGAAATCACTCAGCAAAAAAATCACATAACTTGTCAAGAGCGATATCTGTATCGCCATCGCCCTTCATGTCTTTAACATGAACCTGTCCCTGTTCTATCTCATTAGCACCGATAACAACCGAGTAATCAGCACCTATCTTGTTGGCATACTTCATCTGCGCCTTTACAGATCTCTCAAGATAGTCCGTTTCAACAATAACACCCTTTGACCTGAGCTCGCACACGATCTTATATGCCTTGGCTCTAGCTTCCTCTCCCATTACACCTACATAAAGCTTTGCATTAGGAATAGGCTTAAACGGCGCATTCTCTTCATCCATAAAGTTGATGAGTCTTTCAAGCCCCATGCCAAAACCTGCAGCAGGGATATCTTGCTTTCCGTCTATTTCTTTAACTAGACCATCATAACGACCGCCGCCGCAAATAGTAAAGCCGTCTTTATTTACAAATTCAAATACAGTCTTTGTATAGTAGTCAAGACCTCTTACAATACCCGGATCAACCACAAAAGGAATATCAAGTTCCCTAAGCATTGATTGAAGTGTGTTAAAATGATTTTCACATTCTTCATCAAGGAAGTCAAGTATCTTTGGAGCTTCCTTGACTATAGCCTTGCAGCCTTCCTGCTTGCAGTCCAGCACCCTTAAAGGATTTTTTACCATACGGGTCCTGCAGTCCTCGCAAAGACAGTTCTCATGCTGCTTAAGATAAGCTAAAAGCGCATTGTTGTAATCTTCACGACATTTTCCGGCACCGATACTGTTAAGATGCAGCATAACATTCTTAAGGCCAAGTCTCCCCAGAAGTTCATGAACCAGAGTGATCAGTTCAACTTCAACCATAGGGCTGCCGCTTCCAAGGAATTCCACGCCAAACTGATGATGCTGTCTAAGTCTCCCGCTCTGAGGTTTTTCATAGCGGAATGCCGGTGTAACATAAAACATCTTTACAGGCTGAGGCTCTGCATATAAATTATTTTCAATATATGCTCTTACTGCGCCTGCTGTGCCTTCCGGCTTAAGTGATATGCTTCTTTTTCCCTTATCAAGAAAAGTATACATTTCCTTCTGAACAACATCTGTAGTGTCTCCTACGCCTCGCTCAAAAAGATTAGTATGCTCAAAAACAGGTGTGATAACCTCATGAATATTGTAAGCCCTGCACAGATCGCGTGCTGTAGCCTCAATCTGTGTACGCTTCCACATGTTCTCGCCATACCAATCCTGTGTTCCCTTAGGTCTCTGTGTGATCATTTTAATACTCCTAAATAACTACGCCAAAGTCTCCTGTCTGTTACCATAGATCCAGATTAAGTTCCGACCTCAAACGCTTCGTTCTCAAAAAATTTTTATTCTGCTCGTTAACAAGATCCCTGACATAAGCAAAATCTGGGCTGTTGACTGCTCTTTGCAAAGCAAGAAAACATCTCATGTCAAAATTTTTAACTTCGCTTATTAAAAGCTGCATAGCTTCTTCACATGAATAAGCTCCTCTGTATGGTCTGTCAGATATAAGAGCCGAAAATACATCGCATACCCTTAATATCCTCGCACCAAACGGGATATTTAACCCTTTAAGATTATCCGGATATCCGGAACCATCATAATTTTCATGATGATGTAATACTGACTCTGTAATAATATCATCATAATTGTTTTTTTTCAATATTTCAAACCCCAGTTTGGAATGCATACGGATATATTTAACTTCTTCTATTCTTAAAGTCCCGCTTTCCCTGCCATAAAGAAAGTCTGAAATCATAAGTTTTCCTATATCATGCAGAAAACCCGCAATGCTCATTCTATAAGCATATTCAGGTGAAGCATTCAGATTTTTTGCCACCATAGTGGCAAGCTTGCTCACCACTATACCATGAGCAACCGAATCCGACAGATCTCTGGTAAGCAGATCTACAAGCCCCGGATTTTCTTCCATATACCGAATAACTTCGTTCTTTACCTCCTCCTCTTCAATAGCATCTATAGATTCATAAAGAACTTCATTTTGTGGTGTTTTCACAACATATCTCCGAATTCATTCAAAAACTGTTTCTTGCGTTCTATCATTTCATCAATACGTTCAATGTAATCCATTACAAACTTTACATTTTCTGTACGTTCTATCCGCTTGCCATCCTTAAATACAAATTTACAGGATGAACCTGCACCAAGCCCTATCACTGGATGCTTTTCCTCCATCATAAGGATGTTATATAGCCCCTCTTTGCCCGGTCTTGCATAACCGGTATTCTCAAGATTTTCAGCAATATTTTTCTGCCTGTAAAGATAATACGGCTCGTAACCATGGCTTATGGCATAGTCATAAGTAAGTTCCTGCATCTTTAAAGTATCCGTAGGAAGCATACCCTGCAGTTCATTCAGGTGCAGCTTTAACCTCGCCGCCCTTTTTATTGCAAGAGCGTGCACAGTAAGATCATCCGGATCAAGCTTTTCTATTTCAGAAAGTGTATATTTTGTATCCTCTGCATTTTCACCCGGAAGTCCTATGATAAGGTCCATATTAATGTCATCCATGCCCTCATCTCTTGCCAGTGCAAATGCCTCTCTCACCTGGTCGGCAGTATGCATTCTTCCAATGAACTTAAGCGTCCTGTCAACCATAGTCTGAGGGTTGATAGACATTCTTTTTACTCCTAACCTTTTCATCACCCTAAGCTTGTCGCGGGTAATGGAGTCAGGTCTTCCCGCTTCAACAGTAAATTCAAGAACCTTATCCATCGGAAGTTTTTCATTTAGATGGTCTATGAGTCTCTCAAGTGCCTCTGCTGAAAGCGCTGTCGGAGTGCCGCCGCCGATATATACAGTCGTAAGCTTTTTTTGGGGCATTGCGGTTGAAATATAATCAATCTCCTTAAACAATGCCCTAAGATATTCATCAACTTTCTTTTTGTACGTACCGATAGGATACGACGTAAAAGAGCAGTAAAGACAGGTAGTCGGACAAAAAGGTATGCCTATATAGATACTGTACCCGTTTTTATAATCGCAGGCGGCAAGAAGTTTGTTTTCTTTTTTTGCGATAGATAAAGATATATCTGTCTTTTTATCCGAGCAAAGATATTCTTCCTTATAAAACCTTCGTATATCTTCTTCCAGAACCCCTTCTTCTATTGCATCACATGCTATTTTAGTCGGTCTGATACCGGTTAAGCTCCCCCATGGAAGCTCCTCTCCTGTATAACCTTTCAGGGTGCGATACAATACTCTTTTTAAAATATTTTTGTACTGCCGCTTCCATACCAGATATTCTTCGGATCTTTCATTATCCGTATCCGGCTTAACAAGCTTACATTCTTCACTTTCGTAAGAGAGCCTACCACGTTCATCTCTTATCCATGCCTTAACAAGGTCATCTGTATGTAAAACAGCCAAGATCCTATAGGAAGGCAATTCAACTTTACTGTCTAAAACCGACTCAGATACCTTTTCAGGTTCCGCAAACGGCATTGTTACATTTTTTATCTCTTCACGCGGAAAAAACGCTCTGGTTAGGGGCGTGATATCATGTTCAAATGTATCATTTCCGAGTCTTACTTCTATCATTTAAACCAGGGATTCCTTTCAATTTCCATTCCAATAAAAGTGTATTCTCCATGTCCGGGCAACACAAGAGTATCCTCCGGAAGCTTTTTAAATACATTGTTGATCGTATCATTTAAAACTTCCTCATTGCCTGTAAAAAGATCACATCTTCCAACACTATTCTTAAATACAGTATCACCCGCAAGAATCAAGCCACTTATATCCTTAAAGCCATCATTTATGCATCTGTAGCCCTCAGCATAAAAATCAATATAATAACTTACACTTCCGGCAGTATGTCCCGGAGTATTCTTAGCTAAGAGGCTAAGCCCTGCAAATGAAAGCTCAACGCCTCCGTCAATATAAACATCCGGAACAAGTATCCTCTTCTGACCAGACATAAAGCTCGATGCATTGTGCTCGAGATCGGAAAAGAGCTTCTTGTCTCCGGCCGGTGCATAAACATTTACCTTAAAATGACTTCTAAGCTCATTCGCCGCACTAAAATGATCATAATGGCCATGAGTTATAAGTATTGCAGAAGGAAGAAGTCCTTCTCCTTCAATTTTTGAAATTATCCTTTCCGGCTCTGCTGCCGGATCGATTATAAGTACATGTCTGTCATAAATCAGATAATATACGTTGGTTGAAACATCACCAAGCACATCATGTTCTATTTTAATATCCATCAGCCTGTAGTCCTCTCAATATCAATAACGCCCTCGATAGAACGAAGTTTTGTAGCAATATCACCAAGCTGTCCCTTATCCTTTATCTCAAAGGTAACATCGACAGTGGCAATACCCTGCTTGCTGGAACGGGCATTTATAGAATTCATAGTGATCTCCATTTCTGTGAAGATCTTTGATACATCAACAACAAGACCGTTTCTGTTATTTGCAAAAAGTTTGATCTCTGCTGTATAAAATTTATTAGCTTCCTTAAGCGCATCCGGAGACCATTCAGCCTCAATAAGCCTTTTTCTGTCATCAGAAGGAAGGTTCATCACATTTATGCAGTCAGTACGATGAATTGAAATTCCCCTGCCTCTTGTAACGAAGCCTACGATTTCATCACCAGGAACCGGAGAACAGCATTTTGAAAAATGAACTGCCACATCGTGAACTCCCTTGACGACGATACCGCCTCTTGAATGATTTTTCTTTGTATGGTCGGCATTTATATCTTCTCCGCTATGAGCTGCAAGAATTTCATCATCAGTAACATTAAGAAAATCTCTCTTCTTCTTTTCTTCTACAAGTTTATTGACTATCTGTCCTTCCTTGAGTCCGCCATGACCGATAGCAGCACAGATAGAATCCCAGTCTCTGAACCCATATTTTGAAAGACATGCATTCACATACTCAGACTTCATGATATCCGAGATAACTATTGAATGTGCCTTGCAGTATGCAGCTATGAGGTCCTTGCCGCGCTGTATATTGTCTTCCTTAAGTTCAGACTTGAACCACTGATTTATCTTGCTCTTCGCCTGAGTAGATTTTACGATCTTCAGCCAGTCACGGCTTGGTCCCTTTGAATTCTGCGAAGTCAGGATTTCAACGCGGTCACCATTCTGGATAATGTAATCAATATTTACAAGCTTGCCATTTACCCTTGCGCCTACCATTTTATTTCCAACTGCGGAATGAATGCTGTAGGCAAAATCTATCGATGTGGAGCCTGCAGGCAGATTTTTGACATCGCCATTAGGCGTAAAGCAATAAACGCTGTCAGAAAAAAGGTCCAAATCTGACTTTATGACATTGAGGAACTCTTTATTATCATGCATATCCTTCTGCCATTCAAGGATCTGGCGAAGCCATGCATACTTTGCGTCCTCACTTGCCTTTGTATTGATACCATTCTGATTTTCTTTATATTTCCAATGGGCAGCAATACCATATTCAGCGGTCCTATGCATATCATAGGTTCTTATCTGAATTTCAAAAGGCTGACCCTTAGGACCTATAAGAGTTGTATGCAAGGACTGGTACATATTGCTCTTAGGCATGGCAATATAATCCTTAAAACGCCCCGGGATAGGCTTATACATTTCGTGTATAACACCTAAAGCAGCATAACAGTCCTTAACAGATTCTACTATTATACGGACTGCAAAAAGGTCATATATCTGGTCAAGCGTCTTATTCTGATTGACCATCTTCTTATAAATACTGAAATAATGCTTTACTCTGCCGCCTATAGTTGCATCTATGCCGGCTTCCTTTACGTGCGCCCCGATTTCCTTCTCAATATCCTCGATGAAATTTTCTCTCTCGATAGCCTTTAAAGTTATCTGTTCATCAAGCATCTTGTATACATCAGGCTTAAGATACTTAAGTGAAAGGTCATCAAGTTCCACCTTGATCTTACTGATGCCAAGTCTTTGAGCTAAAGGTGAATAGATATCCATCGTTTCTCTGGATTTTTCAATCTGCTTCTCCGGAGACTGAAAATCCATTGTACGCATATTGTGAAGTCTGTCCGCAAGCTTAATAAGGATAACTCTGATATCCTTTGCCATAGCAAGGAACATCTTTCTTAAGTTTTCCGCCTGAACATCAACTTTATCCGCAGAATACTTTAACTGAGTAAGCTTTGTAACTCCGTCTACAAGAAGTGCAACTTCTTCTCCAAACTCCTCCGCAACCTGTTCTCTTGTATATGTTGTATCTTCGACAACGTCATGCAAAAGCCCCGCTGCGATCGTTTCCTTATCAAGTTCAAGTTCTGCAAGGATAATGGCAACGCAGATAGGATGACAGATGTATGGCTCTCCAGATTTGCGTAACTGCCCCTCATGTGCCTTATCTGCAAGCTTATACGCATTTTCAATAAGGGAGATATCCGCAGAAGGATGGTAAGCCATAATAGTATCTATAAGTTTTTTATAAAGTATATCCGGTGGAGTAAACTCCTTAAAAGTATCAAGAGGTCTCTCTGACGCCTCAAGCTTTCGCTTAAGTGCCTCATTAGACGACATATAGCTTGAAAGTCTGCTTTTAACCTTCTCTATACGCTCCCCTGTACCTTCAATGTTTACTTTATTCTCATCCATATATGACCCGCTTCCTTATACTAAACACAATCAGTCCTGATTCATAATGGCAAATGAACTTTAACGCTCATTACCGTCTTCCTCACTTAAATATGTCATATTGCAAAGCAATACATTCTCTATCACCTTGCCCCATCTTAGCGCTTTCGCATCGCAAAAACACAATTTATGATAAATCTAAAAAGAATGAAAATCAAGTCTTCATTAAATTTTAACGTAAGAATGAGTACGCAAGAACCACTGCTCCTAATACGATCCTGTACCACCCAAATATTTTAAAATCATGCTTTCTGATATATCCCATTAAAAATCTGATAACAAAAAGTGAGACAATAAAAGCCGTAATAGTACCTGCAACAAGAATACCAGTCTCTATTCCTGTTATCGCAACACCGGACGCTATGAATTTCACAGCTTTAAGAAGACTTGCTCCAAACATGACCGGTACAGCAAGGAAAAAAGTAAACTCGGAAGCCGTTTTTCTTGAAAGTCCTATGATAAGGCCTCCGATTATCGTAGAGCCGCTCCTGCTGGTCCCCGGAAAAACTGCCGCAAGCACCTGAAAAAGTCCTATGATAAGCGCATCTACAAAAGAGATATCCGCTATTCTTTTAACTCTTGGTCTCTTATTCTTAGTGATCGTGCTCTCAACTATTATAAAAGCAACGCCCACAACTATCAGTGCGATCGCAACCGGAACCGGATGATAAAAAAGTTCATCTATCTTATCATCGAACACAATTCCAACAATTGCAGCAGGTATAACAGCCACGATTATTTTAACCCACATTATAAATGAACCCGGTTTCCATACTGATGGCTTATCGGGATATTCATCGCCGGCTATATCTCTGTCAAGCTTCTTTATTTCAGCTGATTTTCGTTGAAATGGCCAAAGCTTTCCCCAGAACAAAAGAACAACTGCCAATATCGCTCCAAGCTGTATGACAACCTCAAACATTTTCCAGAATTCATCTGATGCCTGAAGCGGCATGATATCTTCAAGTAAGATCATGTGCCCTGTTGAACTTACAGGGAGCCATTCTGTAACGCCCTCAACAACACCAAATATTATTGCCTTTATTATTTCAGTAAATACATGCATACGTAACACTCACACTTCGTTAAAAAATAAGAGCGTCAAAAATGACGCCCCTAATAATAACTTCTCTAAAAATTACTTACCAGGATATCTGATAACAGAAGCCACATCGTACTTTGAAAGCTTTTCCCTGCCATTAAGGCCGTCAAGTTCCATAAGAAATACTATCTTAACAACTTCTCCCCCAAGACTTTCAACAAGTCTGCAGATTGCTTCCATTGTACCGCCTGTAGCGATAAGATCATCAACAATTACAACCTTGTCACCTGACTTTATGGCATCCTTGTGTATCTCAAGAGTTGCCTTGCCATATTCAAGATCATAGTCAACTGAAACTGTTTCTGCAGGAAGCTTTCCTTTTTTTCTTACAGGAACAAATGACTTGTGCATATTATATGCAATAGGCATACCAAAAATAAAACCTCTTGATTCAGGTCCTAAAACAACATCAAAATCAAGGTCAGCAAGAGCTGCTGACATCTGATCAACTGCCATTCTAAGGCCGTCTTTGTCCTTAAGAATCGTTGTTATATCCCTGAACATAACTCCCTCTTCAGGGAAATTAGGTATAGTTCTTACATAATCTTCAAGTTTCTTCATCGTACTGTAACTCCGTCATATAAATTTACCGGATACCCGGTATTTAAAGCGCACTAAACACTGCAGCACGCGCTGCAGTGCCAAAAATAAAAATCAAACTCTTACATCGATATTCTCGCCAAGTCCAGGATTAACAGACTGCTCCATCATCTTTGTCATGGTAGCGCTTTCCGACTTTGTTGTATCGAGAATATTTGAAAGAACTGCTGTCTGGACATCGGACTGATTACGAACAGCCGCAAGTCCTGTAGCTATGGAAGGAATGGCATTGATACTAAAATCCATTGTACACCTCCTTTTAAAAAGACTTATTAGTCATTATTATTCTACCACACTGCGGCGGATATAGCAACATCTTAATAAAAGCATCTATGAATAATTTCTATTATTACATCCTGCTCTGCTGCCGTCATTTTATTATCACTTGGCAGGCAAAGGCCTCTATTAAAAATATCAACTCCGACATCCAATATATTTCCCTCGTCAATATAGGCATTTGTCCTTGCTCTCCCATCACCTTTTTCAGTAATAAACGCATTATTTCTATAAATAGGTTGGCAATGCATTGGTTTCCATATTGGTCTTCCTTCCGCCTTAAACGTTGCTATTGCTTCGAGAATTTCAGCAGGGCAGGACTTTCCCGCCACATCCTTATAAAGCTCCTCTTTTTCTCCCCTCACCATAGGCTCAACCGCATCTTTATCAATTATAAGACATGAGAGCCAGAAGTTTGGTTCACTCTTCTCCTCGTCAAAAGGATTCATTTTAACAGGAAGATCACTTAAGCCACTCCTGTAACGCTCATATATCGCCTTTTTAGCCGCAATATGCTCGTCAAGATGAGGGAACTGCCCTCTAATCACTCCTGCTATAACATTGCTCATCCTGTAATTATATCCGATTTCCTCATGCTGGTACCAGTTTGCCGCCTCGCGGGACTGTGTGGACCACTTGCGCACCTTATCAGCATCTTCTCTTGAATCTGTAAGAAACATGCCGCCGCTGCTTCCAGTTATGATCTTATTCCCGTTGAAACTGATAGCTGCATAATCCCCAAAAGTACCCGTCTGTCGCATCTTTCCGGTCTCTTTATCAAGGTAGGTCGAGCCTAAGGATTCCGCAGCATCCTCTACAATAACTGCTCCATATTCATCGCATACAGCTCTGATCTCATCTATTTTTCCAGGAGTCCCATAAAGATGGGCAATTACAACCAGTTTAACATCCGAATATATTTCAAAGGCCTTTCTAAGCGCCTTAGGATCCATATTCCATGTATCTCTTTCCGTATCTATAAAAACAGCCTCTCCATCTTCATAGGCAACAGGGTTGACCGTAGCGTCAAATGTCATATCCGAGCAGAAAACCTTGTGTCCTCTGAGTGTACCTTCATCAGGTTTTGCCCTTCCATAAAGCCTCTCCCCTGCAAGCTTTACTGCAAGGTGAAGGGCAGCTGTTCCTGCGGACAGAGCAACCGCATATTTACATCCAACGTAATCCGCAGCATATTTTTCAACTTCATTGATATTGGCTCCGACCGTACTCATCCAGTTTGTGTCAAAAGCTTCTTTCATATAAGTCATTTCTTCCCCATGCATAGTCGGAGAAGAAAGCCATACCTTATTTTTAAATACTTCTATACCCTTAAACTTGTCTCTGTTCATTGTATCACCTGAAATTTTTAATGATCATCTGTACTGTTACATTGCCGTTATACTCATTTATCCCCGGCGAGTACACGATATCCATTTTAAAATCGTCTCCACACATATAGCCATTTGCAGCAGCCATTTTCTCAACCACATCCCTGCCCTTGCTTTGTGAAAGCTCTTCTATAAAATAATCAGCATTTCCAAAGTACATCACAGTAAAAAGGCTCCCTGAATCTCCGTCTGTTGCCTGCATCTTAACCGCATTTCTGTTTTTGCCAAGAACTCTCATGCTTTTTACAACCACATCTTTTCTTGCAAAAAGCGGGCTGTCATTGCCTGTTCCAAATGGTTCAAGAATATCAAATTCATGTATCTGCTCAACTGTCGCATACGCAAATGGCAGAACCATATCAAAATGAATCTTCGGCATCAGATCTTTATCAGTTAGCTTTGTATTTTTATTAAGTCTTTCTCTTAAAGCCGCAAGATTTCTTAGCTGTTCTTCTTCACTATCACCTTTTATCGACAGGCCGGCAGCCATAGGGTGTCCTCCAAACTTTGCAAAAAGCTCACTGCATTTTGAAAGCTCTTCAAACATATTATATTCTTCTATTGACCTTCCAGACCCCTTTATGCCGCTTTCGGCATTCGTAAGGACCACAGTCGGCTTATGGTACTTTTCCTTTATTTTTCCCGCAACTATACCAACTATACTTTCATGGCAGTCCGGAATATATATTATAAGAACCTTATCAGAAAGGTAGTCTTTGCTTCCTGCAATTTCATCAGCTTTCTTCATTCCCTCTTCCGTAAGGCTCTTTCTTTCATCGTTCAGATTTCTTAATTCTTCCGCAAGACTCCAACCTTTCCCCCTGTCTTCGCACGTAAAAAGCTCCATCGCCTTCAAGGCCGATTCAAGCCTTCCACAGGCATTTATGCTTGGTCCTATTACAAATCCGCAATGATATACAGAAATATCTCTTACAGTACCACTTTCTTCATCTATCAGTCCGCAAGCAGCAAGCAATTCACGCAGACCAATATTTTCACTGTTCTTTATATAAGAAAGACCATCCTTTACAAGCGTTCTGTTCTCGCCTGTAAGCTCCATTACGTCACAGACGGTAGCAAGAGCCGCAAAAGCAAGATATTTCTTCTTAATCTCCTCTTCATCACCCTTTTTAATAACATTCAGGTAAAAATGTCTTATAAGCTGATACGCAATACCCGCTCCACAAAGCCCCTTATAAGGATATTCGCAGTCTGCCTGCTTTGGATCTGTAACCGCATCGGCAGGCGGAAGTACCTTTGCAATAGGAATATCATGGTGGTCTGTAATGACCACAGTCATCCCCAGCTTTTTTGCATGCTCAACCTGTTCCAATGCCGCAATACCATTATCACATGTAAGGATGGTGTCCACACCATCCTCGTGTGCCTTATCTATAAGACGTTCATTTATACCATACCCATCCTTTATCCTGTCCGGAATATCATAGGAAACAAAAGCTCCAGCGTACTTCAGCCCGTCATAAAGTATATATGTCGAGCAGACCCCGTCCACATCATAGTCCCCGATTATTCTTATCTTCTTTCCTTCATTTATCTTTGTTGAAATGATCCGGCACCCCTTATCAATGTCCTTCATAAGTCCCGGATAGGAAAGCTTCCTTTTATCCGCATAAATGAAATCATCAATATCCTCTATTTTCGACAGATGCCTGTTTACAAGCAATCTTGCTGTTATAGGACTTATGTTGAAATGTCTTGCTATGCCGTCAAAATCTCCCTTTATAGCTTTAATAAACCACTGCTCCTGCAAAATGATACTCCCGTCTGACTTTAAATTATCATAATTTTTAAACGACCATCCCTGTCATTATAAATTTTAAGCCCCCATAAGTCAAACAATAATCAGACCCCAACATCTTTATCTGCAAAAGAAAAGGCTCACCACGTATAAGTAGTGAACCTCTTAAAAGTCTGAATCATCAGTTGTTTATAAGCTTATCCTTTTCATCATTCCAGCTGTAAAGCTTTCTAATCTCCTTACCGATCTCTTCTGATGGATGAGCATTAGCCTTCTTCTTCATACCCTGAAAATGAATCTGACCATTCTTCATATCCTGAATGAAATCTGAAGCAAAGGTACCATCCTGAATATCAGCAAGAACCTTCTTCATAGCCTGCTTAACTTCCGGTGTGATGATCTTTGGTCCAGTAACATAATCACCATACTCAGCTGTGTTGCTGATCGAATATCTCATTCCAGCAAAGCCACTCTGATAAATAAGATCTACGATAAGCTTCATTTCATGGATACACTCAAAGTAAGCATTTCTTGGATCATATCCTGCTTCGCAGAGTGTTTCAAAACCAGCCTGCATAAGTGCACAAACACCACCGCAAAGCACTGCCTGCTCGCCAAAAAGATCTGTTTCTGTCTCTGTCTTGAAATCTGTTTCAAGAAGACCTGCTCGTGCTCCGCCGATTGCAGCACCATAAGCAAGTGCAAGATCAAGTGCCTTTCCTGTTGCATCCTGCTCAACAGCTACAAGGCAAGGAGTTCCCTTTCCTGCTTCATACTCTGAACGAACAGTATGACCAGGAGCCTTTGGAGCGATCATTGTTACATCTACATCTGCAGGTGGAACAATAAGCTTGTAGTTGATATTGAAGCCATGGGCGAACATAAGCATATTTCCTGCTTCAAGGTTTGGCTCAACATCCTTCTTATACATATCAGCCTGCTTCTCATCATTGATAAGAATCATGATGATATCTGCCCACTTGGCTGCATCAGCTGTGTTCATTACCTTAAGACCCTGTGCCTCAGCCTTAGCCTTGCTCTTTGATCCTTCATAAAGGCCTACACAGACATTGCAGCCTGAATCCTTAAGATTAAGTGCATGTGCATGTCCCTGTGAACCATAACCGATTATAGCTATCTTCTTATCCTTGATTAAATTGACATCACAATCTGACTGATAAAACATTCTGAACTCTTTCATAATCTCTTTCCTCCATTGCTTGTGCCTGCCTGTGCAAAGGCACAAAAATATATAAAAGTGCAGATTCATAAAGACTGCACCACAGGTTTCAAACTTGGTTTATTTAAGCCTGCACAAAAATTCATTGAAATCACTCTGAAAGGCTTTCAGAAAGACTTCCCGCTCCTCTTTCAAGCCCTGTCACACCGGTTCTTACAAGCTCGATCACCTTATCTTCCCCTAAAAGTGATATAAATGCCTCTATCTTGCTCTGAGTTCCGGTAAGTTCAACAGTAAGTGATTCTTTGGATACGTCAACTATCTTTGCTCTGAAGATATCAGCAGTTGATATCACTGTCTGTCTGTCAAGCGGTCCTGCCGAAACTTTAACAAGTATAAGTTCTCTTGTAACCGAATTATCCGACCCAAGGACTCTTACCTCCTTAACATCAACCTGCTTGCGAAGCTGCTTTTCAATCTGATCAAGAACATCATCATCTCCATTTGAGACAATTGTCATTCTTGAATATGCAGAATCCTCTGTCTCACTTACAGTAAGACTGTCGATGTTGAAGCCTCTTCTTGAAAAAAGTCCTGCAACCCTGCTCAGCACACCTGATGTATTATCAACTAAAACTGAAAAAACTGCCTTCTTCATGAGCTCTCCCTCCAGTTCTCAACGAATTTAAAATAAGTTTAATCATCTGTTCATCTAAAGTCAAGCATATTAATTGCTTTTAATCATTCCTGATTGTTATATGCTTTATTCACTAAACTCTAATAAAGCATAGAATCCTCTTGGTTTTTCCTCCATTTTAACGACTTTTCCCTGTCTACTTTTCAAAGCCTCTGAAAATGGGATATTACCGCTCATTCCATAAGCATGCTCGATCGTATAGTAAAGAAAATTATCCATTTTGGTCTCTGTTACGCCTAACACATCCCCTTCCTTCATAAGCCCGCTTCTTTCAACCTTAAATTCCATCTGTCTCACCTTTGTGCCTCCTAAAGAAAACCCCAGATCTCTCTGAGGTTTTCTTTTCATCCTGTCATAATGATAGCAGGTTCTGCTTTACCGACATCTTAGTTAATATGTATATACAATTTCGCTATAGTCTTTTTCCTTCTTATAAACAGTATATCTTCTGTTTGCAGAGTACATCTGAAGATCGTACGTTACATCCACTATCTTCCACTCTGCAATATAAACGCTGTTCCATGCATGATATCCATTTACATTCGAAGTATAACCTGTTATGACTTTAGTCGGAATCCCCACACTTCTAAGCATGGACGCCATTAAAATAGAAATGTCATAGCAGATACCTTTTCTTTTTGAATAAATTATATCTATGTCGGGAATATAAGACAAACTTTTTGAAAGACTGTCAAGAATACTTAGTTTATCGAAATCATATTGATAATTTTTAACAATATAATTATATATAGCATCAAACTTTTCCTTGTCAGTTTTCTTTCCTTTAGTTAAAGACTCCGCCTTTTTTATGGCTTTGTTGGTCTTTTCCCAATCCAATATAATATTACTCGAAAGATATGAATCATGCTCGGAAAAATCTGTATTGATAGAAACTGTCTGAAATACTGAATATCTGGTTCCGGAAATATTCTTTGCAAGAACAATCTTATAAGTTCCATCCCCCTGACAAAGTGGAACATCAACACTCACGCTGCCTTTTGATATGTCGTACTGGTACATCTTTCCACCAGACTGCTGAACTAAAAGCTTAACTCTTGCATCATATCTGTTATTGAATTTAAAATGAATAGTTCCGTCTCCGTTGTCCGTTATCGAAGCTCCAGCTGCATTGGCCCTTTCTGGAATAATAATGAAGATAGCCAATGCAAAAAACAGCATAACAAAAAACCTTGAAATTCTGTTCATCAGCATTCTCCCCGGAAGAACCCTAATCACCTTGTGTGATGAGCGATGGCTACATCTTATCACTTCGTGATAAGACATATGCCCAAAACGCCGTATGCCTTTCATTTTGACTCCTAGCAAACGCCAGGTGGGTCTCCGCAGATCAGCCTCTGTCTACCAATATAAGAGGCACCTTGTGGTACATTATGGTGTGACATACACAGATAAATAATAGGAGTCCCGTTTAAAGTCATGTAGGCTCAAAATAATAAAGGCTCGCACGTCCCAGGCTATAATCAGTCAAATACAATAATATCGGTATCGAAAGTACTGCTGTCAGTTTTCATCCCCGCTATCATGATGCCAATGTTAAAAATATCTCACTGACCTAATAGTACATAGCATATTAGCTATACTGATGTTTCTGATAACTTATGCAGGTCATAAATTCTCAGATCATTGCGCAAGCGCATAATCTGGACTTTTGCCCTTTGTATCTTATAATCATATTATACAGTATTATCAAAAAATTTCAAGGTTAAAATGTTATAATTGCTCAAAAAATACTTAAAAAAGCCCTGTTATATTGCCATTTTCGTCCACATCTATATCAAAAGCTGCAGGTGACTTAGGAAGCCCCGGCATAGTCATTATATTTCCGGTAAGAACAACCACAAAACCTGCTCCTGCAGACACATAAACCTCTCTTATATTCACAGTGAAGCCTTCTGGTCTTCCAAGCTTCTTCGAATCGTCTGAAAGCGAATACTGAGTCTTTGCCATGCAGACAGGAAGATTTCCAAATCCAAGTTCCTCTATCTTCGCAATTGCCTTATTTGCAGCAGGGGCATAGGTCACATCTCCTGCTCCGTAAATTTCAGTACAGATTTTTGAAATTTTATCCTTGATAGAAAGCTCATCTTCATAAAGAGGTTTAAAATTACTTTCTTTCTCTTCTATTGTCTTTATTATCCTGTTTGCAAGCGGAATGCCGCCTTCACCACCTTTTTCCCATACCTCGGCAAGTTCAAAATCGCATCCCTTTTCCTCACAGAAATTCTTTACAAAGTCAAGCTCTGCCTTAGTATCTGTTATAAACTTATTAAGAGTAACAACAACAGGCACACCAAATTTCTGAAGATTTTCTATATGCTTTTCAAGATTTACAATTCCCTTCTTTAAGGCATCAGGATTTTCTTCCTTAAGATCACTCTTAGCCACGCCGCCATTATACTTGATAGCCCTCACAGTTGAAACAAGTACAACACACGCAGGTGTAAGTCCTGCTTTACGGCACTTTATATCAAAGAATTTCTCTGCACCAAGGTCTGCACCAAAACCTGCCTCGGTTATCACATAATCTGCAAGTTTGAGGGCTGTCTTTGTAGCTTTTACAGAATTGCAGCCATGTGCAATATTTGCAAAAGGCCCGCCATGAACTATGGCAGGAGTATGTTCAAGCGTCTGGATGAGGTTCGGTTTTATCGCATCTTTAAGAAGTGCCGCCATTGCTCCGACTGCCTTAAGGTCTGCCGCAGTTACAGGTTTTCCTTCAAAATTGTAGGCTACTATGATCTCTCCGAGTCTCTTTTTAAGATCTGCCATATTCCCTGCAAGACAAAGAACAGCCATGATCTCAGATGCAACAGTTATCACAAAGTGATCCTCCCTCACAACTCCGTCGCCAGGTCCTCCAAGTCCTACAACTACGTTTCTTAAAACTCTGTCGTTCATATCCTCGCAGCGTTTCCAAACAATATTATTAGTATCTATACCAAGTGAATTTCCCTGTTTAATATGATTATCAAGCATTGCTGCAAGAAGATTGTTGGCAGAAGTGATAGCATGGAAATCACCTGTGAAATGAAGATTAAGATCATCCATAGGTACGACCTGCGACATGCCACCGCCTGCTGCCCCACCCTTTATACCAAAGCAAGGTCCAAGACTTGGTTCTCTCAAAGCTATGCAGGACTTCTTTCCAAGTCTTCCAAAAGCTTCGCCAAGTCCAACAGTTACAGTAGTCTTTCCTTCACCGGCAGGCGTTGGATTTACTGCTGTTACAAGGATAAGCTTGCCGTCTTCTCTGTCTTTTATTCTGTTCCAGAGTTCATTTGAAAGCTTAGCCTTATATTTACCATAGAATTCAAGTTCATCAGCTTCAATTCCAAGTCTCTCTGCCACATTTCCGATAGGTTCCATTTCGCAGCTTCTTGCAATCTCGATATCAGATTTCATAATACCCCCTGATCAAATGGATAAAAAATTTGTTATATAGTACAAGGACTAGCCGACCATGATAAACGCTCTCGCGTTGGTCGGTAGAATGTAACATCCGGCTCTACCAAATGTTACAATATGCTATTACCATTTTAACACATAAAAAGCACTGTGTCCTTAATCAGATCATCGATTTTTACTAATATGATTAAGAAGTGCGATATTTCCTTTATTTTTCCTGATTTCCACATAACCTTCCTTATCTGTGCGCTCGATCATAGCGCCTCTTTTTCCAAGCTTTTCGATAGTTTCTTCATGCGGATGACCATACCTGTTGTTTTTGCCACAGCTTATAAGGGCAAGTTTCGGTGAAATAGCATCTAAAAATTGGTCACTTGATGAAAAACGGCTTCCATGATGCCCGACCTTTAGAACAAGCACTCTTTCGGGATTCATCTTAGAAATAACATCACTCTCTGCTTTTTCGCCTGCATCGCCGGTAAACAGCATGGAAAAACCACTCATGTCAAGCCGCATGATAAGCGATGCATCGTTCTCATTGTCAACTTTTGTATCTCTCATCGGGTAAAGCACACTGAATCTGAACTTCTTATCCTTTACCGCGTCCCCCGCTTTAAGAAAGTAAAGCGGAATTTTTCTTTCATTGCACAAAGTAACAAGACATCTAAGGCTATCGTTTACGCCTTCACCTGTAAGCCCCTTTTTAATTATTTCAACCTGACTTGCATATACATTGGAAATAAATATATTTTTCACCCTTATCGCAGGCTCCTGCAAGGTTTCAATAACACCATTCACATGATCTTCATCCATGTGCGAAACAAAAACGGCATCTATCGTTGAAATGCCCTGACTCTTTAAAAAAGGAACAAGAATATTGGTCCCCACATTCTTTTTAGAGGTACTTCCGCAATCCGATATATATACGTTACCCAAACTATTCTGCATAACAAAAGCATCCCCCTGACCGATATCAAGCATTGAGATTTTAAAGACATGGCTTCTGTATGAAAGTATTAAAATTCCAGTTATCACGATCAAAAAGCAATACTTCTTTTTCAGCCTGATATAATTATTAAAGGGTGGCCTTTTTTCGTCCCCGTGAAACGATATCCACATACAGTTCAGTTTGTCTGTTCTCTTGTTCACTGAAACAATATAAATCACAAGCACTATCAGGAAATAATATATTCCTGTTTGCAGCAGAGAAGGCTTTCCTGCTATAATCTTATTAAATGGGATACTTTTGCCGATAAGGCAAAGAATATTAAAAAAAGCAAGAATATAATGAGTGCTCCCAAGGATAAATGCAGCAGACGGGATAAAGAAAAGCGAAAGCATTCCGCCTGCAAATGCAGTTATGACAAGCAAAGACATCAAAGGTATAACGATCATATTTAAAAGAAAGCCGGATAAGGATATTTCATAAAATGTATATAAAAGCACCGGCAGTGATACAAGACTTATGCTTATAGAAACCATGAGTGATTCCATAGCAAGTCCGATCGCATGGTCTTTGATGTAAGAAAACATGCCTTTAAATCCACGCATGTACTTTTTTCTGCTTTTATCTTTCTCAAAACCAGTGATATACTTCACACATGGATATACATATCCTATTCCTATAACAGAGAGAAATGAAAGTTGAAAGCTTGTCTGAAAAAGCAGGAGCGGGTTTTGTATAAGTATCAGCACCGCTGCAATAAACATTGCACTTTTCATATCATAGCTTTTCTTTATCATTCCAGCCCATAGACTGATCACCATCATAATGACCGCCCTTGTGGTAGATACCTGAAAGCCGGTAAAAAAGCCATATATAAAGAAGAAAATTATAGTAAGACCTAAGGCGTGATTATATGGCATTTTAAGCTTTTTAAGAGTTTTCAGCACTGCCGCCCCCAGAAGAGAGATATGTAAGCCGGATATTGCCAAAAGATGCGCAATAGAATTATTCATATAAAGTGTTCTTACTTCTTCGGACAGTCCCATCTTGTCTCCAAGAACCATTGCGCTTACTGTTCCTGCATCAGATTCGCCAAGAATACTGACATAATTATTTTTTATTTTTTCGCGGATATCATATAACGAGGTTTGAAATAAAGAAATGATGCCATCTGTAAAAGAATTTGGAAGAAAAGTTATTTTATCTGCCCTTAAGATTCCTGAAAAACCAAGATTTCTGTAATAAGTTCTGCTGTCAAACTGTCCGGGATTCGTAACAATTTCAAAATCATTTAAAGTTCCACTTGCCGCTATTTTCTTTCCCGGAATGATATTTTCATCCAAGTGGTCACAGTCAATAAAAACCTTTTTAAAGCCCCCACTTAAAAGGCTTCTTTTTTTCTCTGGCAAAGCCAGATCGTGTGCTGTCACTCTGACTTCAACTCTTACTTTACTTCTTTTGTACTTATCATCTTTAAACCGCCTTATATTTGTCACCCAGCCATTGATAGTACATACTTTTCCGGAAGGAGGAGGACTTAGCACTCCAAGTCCACCAATCCTTGCCAGAAAAAGTATCGTAAAAATCACAATAAGGCATGCAGCAATCGACGGTCTTTTTTTAATCTGCTGCCACAAGATCAAGATTCCTTTCTAACGGAGAAGAAAGCTTTATCTTCTCCCTGTATCTATCTATCGTCTTTCCGTCTACCAATATCTGAACCTTAGATACGCCCTTCAATTCTACCAGTGAATTTACAATAGAGTAAATTATTATCTCAGGTGAAACACCCTCAACCCCATTTAGAAATTCTGAAGAAAGATTGACTCTGCATATTCCGTCTTTCAAAGATACATTGTTTAAATAAGTACCCTCCGGTATTACATTTGCAAGCTTTTCTTCTGGAAGAGGTCCACTAAGCAGCTGTATCATCACAAGTTCTTCAAGTGATATCGTTCCGTCAAAAACAATATTATGTCTTGACTGCCTTAACTTCTTTCCTGAAGCATCGGCATAATACAAAGTAACCTGTACATCCTGATAGTAAGTCGTCTCTCCGCCGGTATTATCTATAAAATCGTCGCCGTTCATCCTTCCCACCGGGTCACTGCCATCTATAACAAGGCTCTGTCCCTCAACTGTGAAAACAACGTATTGTATTTCCTTTACCTGACAAAGAGTCTTTACAATCCCCGCTCTTCTTAAAACTTCTGTGATCGCAACATTCTTATAATAAGTCGACGAAAAATCTATTGTGATCTCATTATCATCAAGCTTCACAGAATTTATCATATCCTTATTGAGAATACATTTCTGCAGCGTAAGTTCAGGCGGATCAGAATACATTTTACGGATAAGTTCCTCTGCAACTTCCAAAGGTTCGGTATGCTCCGGAGTGTAAGGTCTTTTTTCAAGTCCGGTTCCATCTATATTAAGATAATAAATATTGAGATTACCTGAATTGACGGCAACCTCAGGTGCTTTATCAGAAACTTTCGTTTTAGTGCCGCATCCGCTTCCTGTAAATGCCAAAGCTATTATCAAAAGAAAGGCAGCATATTTTTTAAAGTTTCGAATTATGTGCAAGCTTGAATCCACCTCCTTTTTTCTCTGTCTTTGGTTTTGCCGGTGGTATATAATTTAACGGTATCCTTACTGTAAAGGTGGTTCCTTCATTTTCTTTTGAAAATACTCTTATCTGACCATGATGTGAATTTATGATCTTCTTGGTTATAGAAAGCCCCAATCCCGTACCACCGGTACCGCGGCTTCTTGCCTTATCGACTCTGTAAAATCTCTCAAAAATCCTGTCGCTTGAATCATCAGGTATTCCAATACCGCAGTCTGCGACCTTCACAAACATAAATTTATGGTCTGCATTAAGACTTACTCTTACCCATCCATCTGTTATATTATATTTTATCGCATTTTCAATAAGATTTGTAAGAGCAAGTGACAGCTTGACCTCGTCAACCTCTGCAGTGACCGGTCTGAATCTTTCAAAATAAAGCTCTATGTTATTTTTATCTGCAAGCGGCTTAACTCTCTTAAGTATACTCTGAAGCATTTCACTCATATCAACGCTTGTGATATTTAAAGTTGCATTTTTTCTGTCAAGCTTGACTAAAGACAAGAGGTCATTTATTATCTTATTCTCTCGCTCAATCTCAGTATCTATATCCGTCATGAAATCCTTATACATTTCAAGTGATGCATCAGGATTTCCTATAAGCGAATCTGCAAGCACTTTCATAGAGGTCATTGGAGTCTTTAATTCATGAGAAACATTTGAAACAAACTCCTGCCTGCTGTCCTCCATTTTTCTGACTCTGCCGAGCATCTTGTTGAAACTTATAGTGATACCCTTCAATTCGGTATATCCTCTTACCGACAGAGCATCATCTGTATCACCTTCATACACATGGTCGATCGACTCAGACAGCTTCCTTAACGGAGAAGAAATCTTTCTTGCATAAATAAGGGCATAAAACAGGGTAAAAATAAAGATCATCGTCGCAATAAAGTATATGGAATCTGCTATCTCTGAATATACGATTCCTATATCTCCAAGCGAAAAGCTGAAAACCATCATACCAAGGATCTTGTTTTCATCAAAATCTTTTATAGGGATAGTCATTTCAACATAATCTCTGGCTCTGTTTCTGTACACTGTATCGTTACCGTACATGCTCTTTACAGCTTCTGCTGAAATAAGTGTCTTGCCCTCTTCAAGACCAAAAGTATCATATACAACCTTTAGTCTCGGATCAACAACAACTATCCTTCCCGAATAGCTGTTTGCAAAAACCGAAATATCATCCTTCAATTCCTTTACAGAATCACTGTTTACGCTTCCAAGACCGATAAAGTCCTGAACAATAGTAGAACTGTAATTCTGCAAGACATAGATCCTCTGTTTGTATGCACTTCTATCATACACCATCAGTACAAGAGACGAAAAAATGATCATAGGGATCATGGCAGCCAGAAAAACTGCCATAAATCCTCTGAATTTAAGACTTTTAAAGAATGAAGGTATTTTTTCAAGCTTCAAAGTAGTATCCTACTCCCCATTTAGTATGTATATATTTAGGATCACCAGGATTTTCTTCAATCTTTTCACGAAGTCTCCTGATATGCACATCAACAGTTCTTACATCTCCGGGATAATCAAAGCCCCATATAGTTGAAAGAAGCTTTTCTCTCGAATAAACCTTGTTAGGGTTGCGGATAAGAAGTTCAAGTACATCAAATTCCTTTGCCGTAAGATTTATTTCCCTTTCCTTTATAAAAACTCTTCTGCTGTCGTACTCTATCTTGAGGTCGCCATACTCTATGCCATTCTTCTTTCCTTCTTCAACATGAGCGCCGCGCCCCCTTCTTAAGATTGCTTTTATTCTTGCCTTAACTTCAAGGATATTAAAGGGCTTGGTAATATAATCATCGGCACCGTATTCAAGTCCCATGATCTTGTCCATATCCTCACCCTTGGCTGTAAGCATTATGATAGGCACATCAGAAAATTCTCTGATCCTCTGACACACCTCCAGTCCGTTAAGTTTAGGAAGCATGAGATCCAGAAGAATGATATCATACTTTTCTCTTTTTGCCTTTTCAAGTGCCTCTTCGCCGTCATATGCGGCATCAACTTCCATATCATCCTGAATGAGGCTGTACTTTATGCCTTTCACAATAAGCTGCTCGTCATCCACGACCAAAACTTTCCTTGCCATTTTTCTCCTTTACGTTGTTATCCTGTCTTTTATCTTATTAAACAGCCCCTCCTTTATGCCCTTAATAAGCATAATATCCTCAGGCTTGCTAAAATATCCGCTTTGAGTTCTATAGTCAATTATAAGCTGCGCCTTAGAAGGTCCTATACCGGGAATAGACTGGAGTTCCTCGCTGTCTGCCGTATTGATATTTATAAGGCCGGATCCTGTACCAGTATTTCCTGTGATCATATTCTGGTTTTCGCTTTTATCATTATGATCAGCAATCATCTGTCCTTCTTCTATGGAAGGTACATAGAGCTTCATACCGTCAAAAACCTGCTCTGCAAGATTTATTGCGTGAGAATCTGCCCCCGCAAGCATCCCTCCGGCTGCTTTGATGGCAGATGCCACTCTTGCACCAGAATATAATCTATATACGCCTTCTCTTTTTACCATTCCACAAACATATACGCAGTATATTTCTCTCTCCGATCCATTTTCACCTGCGGTCTGACTTTTTATTTCAGAAGAAACAGACGAAACATCAGATTTTTCTTCAATCAACGCAGATGTGCCCTGCGAATCGATATACTGTACTTTGTTGCTTTCATGGCTTATTAAAAAACACACGCCGGCGATACCAACGAACAGCAGGATTGCAATACGCTGCAAATCCTTCTTCATGATACCTCCAAACACAAAAATCAGGCAGGAGCAGACTTATACAGCTGCGCCCCACCCCTTGATACCTGTGACGAAAAACGTCACCTATGTACATAAAACAAATAATCTCTACTATAATAATCTATAAAAGAGAATAAAACAAGTAGAAATCTAAAAAATATCAGCTTAAATATTCATAAGACTGATTTTATTTCTATCATTCGCTTCTAAGTGCATCTATCGGATTGAGCCCTGCTGCCTTTCTTGCCGGTGCATAGCCAAAGATAAGACCGATTCCGGCGGAAATAAGAAAAGAAATAAGGATTGATGACAGCGTAGGCACAGCATTTATATTAAGTGCAGTACCTACATTTATACTCATCACACTTCCTATGATAATTCCTATGATACCGCCGATAGCACTTAAAGTAGCCGCTTCTATCATAAACTGAGAAAGAATATTGCTTCTTCTTGCGCCAAGACTCTTTCTTATACCAATTTCTCTGGTTCTTTCTGTAACCGACACAAGCATGATATTCATAATCCCAATACCGGCAACCACAAGCGAAACTCCCGCAATTCCTCCGAGAACTATACCAAACATGTTCATCATCTTATCTATCATTGAAAGAAGCTGCTTCATGGTTATGATAGTATATACATCAGAATCACCTGTTTTACTGTATATAAAATCATCTAAGACTGTTTTTGCCCTTGTAACTGTATCAGACTCTTTTGCTAAAAGTGTGTACTGCATCGGCTCAGGCTGATATGTCATTCTTAGGGCTTTAGTATACGGTATATAGATCACATCATCTTCCGATGCTTCCTCACTGTCCCCTTCTTCTTTCTTGACTCCGACAACAGTAAAGTTTTCACCGTTGATCTTAATCTTATCCCCGATAACATTGTCCTTACTAAATAGCTTATTTCTTACGTATGTGCCTATGACCGCCACATTTCCATGACTGTCAATATCTGCATAGTCAAGAAACCTGCCACTTTCAAGTTCAATCTCTTTTATCTTATCATATTCTTCTGAAACACCTGATAACTGGTGCATTTCAAGACGTTTATCTTTTGCATTTATATTAAATGCTCCGGTCACATTTGGCGAAAGAGCAGAATAAAGCTCAGGATATTTCTTTGCAAAAGAATAAAGTTCCTCATCCTTAACTATTCTTGAATTCCTGCCGTTAAAAGTCAGAGTGATATTATTGGCTCCAAGATTAGAAAACTGGTCAAGAACATATCCCGTAATGCCACTGGACAGCCCCATGATAAGTATAACCGCTCCTACACCCACTATCATCCCAAGCATTGTAAGAAGTGACCGCATCTTATTGGCAGCTATACTCTTTATAGCTAACCTGAACGACATAAATATGTTCATTGCTAATCCTCCTTAAGAGTTTTGGTAAATTCTTCGTAATCATCCGGCTTGCCATCGTAAATGATCTTTCCGTCAAGAAGTCTTATTATCCTGTTTGCCTCCATTGCGATCGAATTATCGTGCGTAATAAGAACAACTGTATTTCCGGCATCATTTATTTCTTTGAAATATCCAAGGACCTCTCTGCCTGTCCTTGAATCCAGCGCACCGGTCGGCTCATCTGCTAAAATAAGTGAAGGGTTGCCAGCAAGTGCTCTTGCAATGGATATTCTCTGTTGCTGACCTCCCGAAAGCTGATTAGGTAAAAAATCAGCCTTATCAGCTATCTCAACCCTTTCCATTGCAGCAAGTGCCCTTTCTCTCCTCTCTTTAAAAGACTTCCCTGCATAAAGAAGTGGAAGCTCAACATTTTCCAAAGCAGAGAGCTTTGGCAGAAGATTATACTGTTGAAAAATAAAGCCAATCCTTCTGTTTCTTATGTCTGCAAGTTCATCATCATCCATCTGCCCTACATTTTCACCACCTAAAAGATATGTCCCGCTTGTCGGCACATCCAAGGCTCCTATTATATTCATGGCAGTAGACTTGCCGCTGCCGGATTTTCCTACGATTGCCACAAATTCACCATCATCAATAGTAAAATTAAGGTGATCGTTTGCCTTCACAGTGTCACCGGCTGTCTCATAATACTTACAGATGTCTTTAAATTCGATGAGGTGAGTAATTTCCTGCAAATTACCTCTTTCCATTACTTTTACCTCCCTGTACTGCCGGAATTGTTATTCATCCCCTGACGCATCATCTGCATAAGTTCATTCTGCATCGTTCTTGCCGGAACAAAAATCTTATCTCCTTCATCAAGGCCCTTCTTTATTTCAACCTGCGTGTTAGTTGTAATCCCTGTCTCTACCTCTACTGCATTAAAGCCATCAGGAATACCGTCTTCATCCTTATCTGTTGAAATGTATGGCTCCGAGCCCGAAAGCTCAGTTGAACTTCTCTTCACATAGACTACATCGCCTCTCATAAGAGCTTCACTTGGTATAACAAGTACATCGTCCTTTGATTTGGTAAGTACCTCTCCCGTAACATTCATTGCCGGAAGCAGTCCCTTACAACTGTCAAGCTTCACAGTAACAGGATATTCCGTTACTCCGCCATTTGTAACCCCGGCAAGACTGATTTCAGTGATCTCTCCCTTATATGACTTGTCAGGAACAGCATCAGCCTTTACAGTTACATTCTGCCCTTTTTTAATGCTCTTTATATCAAGCTCATCTATATTCATCTGAAAAAACATAGAGGACATATCATATATAACGGCCAAAGTACCGGATGCACCGCCTGCAGCAACGCTGTCCCCTTTTTTAAATGTCTTTGTAATGATCGTTCCCTTTACAGGAGATTCTATCTTATAATTTTTCTTCTTATCTTTCTTGTCACTGTCCTCTGTAGGCTCTATTTCATAAAGAACCTCATTTTTCTTTACTTCATCACCAACTTTAAAATCAGCTTTTACTATCCTTCCTTCAACTTCAGAAGGTGCAACTATATTGTAGGAATTCTTAGGCTGCAAAGTTCCTGTTCCTGAAAGTCTTTCCTCTATATCATCTTCACGAACCTCTGCCAGAGTAAACGCCTGCCCACCCTTTTCCGGTGTCACTGAAGAGTGAAGCTTATCAAGAGCAAACATATATGCGCATACCAAAAGGGCTATAACAAGAACTGCAATTATAATATTCCTTACTGTCTTCTTTGCTTTCATAAATACCTCTTTCTAAAATAAAATCTCATTCAGAAAACACATCTTTAAAAAAACAGCCGCAGAAAAATCTGCGGCTGTTTTTTTTATTTATAACTTCCACTTTACCCATCACATCAATTCATTAATGATATTCTTCATATCAGTGTTTGAATATTTACCTTCATTACTGTAAAGTGAACCTGACTTGTCTGACTTCTTAGCCTTAAGCTTTTCCTCTGCCTTTTTTACATCATCGTCGCCAACCTGCTCTTTTGCCATTTCATAAGCAGTCTTTGCAATTTTGTTCTTTTTTTCACTCTTTGTTGACTTATCAGAGCTTTCAGAATTATCACTTTTAACCTTGTCAAAGTATGAATTCATAAGTTTTTTATAAGAACCGGACTTTATAAGTCCATAATCAACAAGATTATTGGTTAAGCCACCTGAAGAACTGCTTGCGGAGCCAAAAAGCCATGACATATCACTATTATTTACATTAATATTCATAAATCGGCCCTCCTTTGCCTTCTATAGTGTATTTATCGGCATTTATCACAAAAATTTAACCTTTAAAACTAAAAAGGATACTTCTTTATGAATCTTGTTTCAAAAACCTTTTGGAACACACTATAACAATAATCAGCAAGATACCAGAACACCTGACCAATTCCCCAGATAAAAAACTGCATCTTAAGGCTTGTCTTTCCGACAATCAAAAGAGATGGCATAAAGATAACGACTGGAACAAACATCAGCTGAAATATAAGCCACCTTGAAACTAAGTACATTATCCTCACTTTCCTTATACTTCTTGTCTTATCTTTTGAAATGAACATCCAGACCGCTTCACGCCCAAGAATATAAATTTCAGCAAAAATGAAAGTGAATATTTCAACCTTATCTCCCGCAAGGAAAAATCCCAATACAGAGGATGCAGCAAAATACCCTGCTGCCATCTTCATTTCGCACAGTCTTATAACAGCTCCTATAAGAAAACCACCTATTATGTAAAAGAACAATGAATTCCAGTTTATCAGAGTCGCAAGTAACACAAAAACCATTGCCAGAGCAAGAGTAACTCCTGCTATCGCTAATTTCTTTGTTTTTACATGCATGGACACAGGTCTCCTCCCATACACTCACATATAGAATCTGCACACCAAAGCTTGCAGCAGGCATCAAGGAGTTCATCACCGGAATTTCTACGGCCGCCGCTATAGTAGACATTCCCTGTTCTGTAGCGTTCCTTTTGCCATGTAAGCTGATTTACAAGATTTCTGTAATCCATATTGTCCGGTTCCATATTTACAGCTACATTCGCATGTTCAACTGCAAGCGATGAATTTCCGATTCCCTCATTTGCTATCGCGCTGTAATAGTACCATCTTGAATTTCTGTTGGAAATTCCTGCTAAAACTCTTAGAGCATCGCTGTAGCGTCTTGATGAAAGACAATTTAAAACAGTCTGCATATCAGGTGCATCACTGGAATTTCCTCGATATGTGCCGCTATATCTGCTTGAATGTCCTGAATAAGACCTGTCAGTCATTATCTCATTGTAAGCCTGCTGAACTGCCTTAAATTTCTCCTCAGCAAGATCTGCAAGCGGATTATTCACGTATGAATCAGGATGATATTTTCTTGAAAGCTCCCTGTATGCTCTCTTAACATCATCATCAGATGCATTAGGTGACACTCCAAGCACGTCATAAGGATTCTCGGTCATCTTACTCTTCCTCTCTTCTCTCCCAACAAACTTACTATATTTCTTTTTTCATCTGCCTCAAATGACTCCAGACTCCACTGTAGATGATGTTGCGTAATATTTCAACATCTTTTTCAAGTGGAAGCTTCTCAAATGCTTCGCTGCATTTTGCCATAGAAAGCATGAGCATATCTTCAACCTTTTCATCAAAGGAAGTCTCTTTTGATGCCTGCTTAAACGGATTATAGTCACCATTTTTAAAATCCTTTTCAAGATCCTCATAGGCATCCATAAGATAAATAAATTTCCCCAGATAAAAACCTACATTCCTTAGATCTTCCTTGAAATAATCGTCCTTACATACAAATACTTCGCCAAAAAGCCTGCCAAAACTGCCTGCTATGGTTTCTGCATCCTGAAGATCAGCCTTTTCATATTTTTCAATGATCCTTAGCTCATTCTCGATAGCAGTCCACTGGCGGGGATATTTAACATATACTTTCCTGCATTTTTCCCTGAACACAGTATAAGCCACCTTTGCTGTGATCTTGCCGTCATCCATCCAGTCATCTTTGAAATGCTTCATAGCTAAAAGCATATTCATATCAGCTGCATATTCCATATATGGACTGATGACAAAAGGAATCTTCTTCAAAGGTTTTACTACGCATGCCTTTTTCTCTAATTTTAGTTCCGGCTCATAGAGACTTGTAAGTAACATAGCAAGGAATGTAAGGTCATAGGAAAGCGAAGCCTGTCCGACAGGTCCGAATTTTCTAAGCAATGTATGGCAAAGTCCACAGTAAAAAGCTCTGAATTCATAATATTCTTTTACCTTTAACTCTGCCTTGTCTATATTGATATACCCAAACATATTATTAGTTTACCTGTAATCCTTCAACAAATCAATTATAAAAGTATAAATAAAGTTATAAAACGATGTCGAGTCAAAGGTCTCCCCTGACCTGTGACCCAAAAAGGACCACAGTATACGCTGTGGTCCTTTTTAGTAGCTCAATGCATATCAAGGCTTTATTATATCCTTGCCGCCCATATATGGTCTTAATACTTCCGGAATATTAACGCTTCCATCTTCATTAAGGTTATTCTCAAGGAATGCGATAAGCATACGAGGAGGTGCAACAACTGTATTATTGAGAGTATTGGCAAAGTATGAACCATTCTCACCCTTGATTCTTATACCAAGACGTCTTGCCTGAGCATCACCAAGGTTTGAACATGAACCGACTTCAAAATACTTCTTCTGACGAGGGCTCCATGCCTCTACATCAAGACTCTTAACCTTGAGATCTGCAAGATCTCCTGAACAGCAATTAAGAGTACGAACAGGAATATCCATAGATCTGAAAAGATCCACAGTATTCTGCCAAAGCTTATCATACCACATATTTGCCTCTTCCGGCTTGCAAACAACTATCATTTCCTGCTTTTCAAACTGATGGATACGATAAACTCCTCTTTCCTCTATACCATGAGCACCCTTTTCCTTACGGAAACATGGTGAATAGCTTGTTAATGTCTGAGGAAGATCAGCTTCAGGAATGGTCTGTCCCTGAAAACGACCTATCATGGAATGTTCACTTGTACCAATAAGGTAAAGATCCTCACCTTCGATCTTGTACATCATGGAGTCCATTTCATCAAAACTCATAACTCCATCAACAACAGAATGTCTGATCATAAATGGAGGAATACAATATGTAAATCCTCTGTTTATCATAAAATCTCTTGCATAGGCAAGAACTGCAGAATGAAGTCTTGCAATATCGCCAATAAGGTAATAGAAACCATTTCCAGCAACTCTTCTTGCAGCATCAAGATCGATTCCATGAAGTTTTTCCATTATATCAACATGATAAGGAATTTCAAAATCAGGCACTACAGGTTCGCCAAACTTTTCTATTTCAACATTATGGCTGTCATCCGGACCAATTGGAACTGAAGGGTCAATGATGTTAGGAATGGTCATCATGATCTCTTTTATCTTTGCAGAAAGTTCTGTCTGTGTCTTTTCTACTTCAGCAAGATCAGCTGTGGCAGCTGTAACTTCAGCCTTTACCTTTTCTGCTTCTTCTTTCTTACCCTGAGCCATAAGAGCGCCGATCTGCTTGCTTGCCTTATTCTTCTTTGCTCTAAGCTCATCCCCCTTTGCCTGAGCAGCACGATTATCTGCATCAAGCTTAATAACCTCGTCTACAAGAGGAAGCTTCTTATCCTGAAACTTCTTCTTTATATTTTCCTTGACAAGGTCAGGATTTTCCCTGACAAATTTCAAATCTAACATTTCACTGTCTCCCGTTGATTATTTATCTATCTTTTTAAGAGCGGTAATGGCTTTTTCTTTGATTATCACCTCACCATGCTCCTTAAGAACAGCACCATCGTACCTGTATTCCTCTATACTTGTACAAAATTCCGATGCAAGAGATACAACTCTGTCAAAAGACTCACTTGCCATCCTGCCCTGATGAACAGCAAGAGCAAACTTTCCATCTTCAAGCCTGTACAGCTCGCTTATGATAGGACGCCCATATTTAACTCTAGATGCATACTCGATCGCATCATCAATATCTGTAAATTTGATCACAACCTCGTCCCAGTATTCAAAATCGTCACTATCCGCATCCAAAGAGAAGTTATCAGGATCCGCACCAAACCTGTCCATAAGATCTTTTAATTCACTGTCATCTGTTGAACCGATACTTGACAGCAGATCAGATATTCCCTTTACAAGCTTACCCCTGAAATCATCCTCCGGAGTCTCTGTTATTGTAAGACAAAGATCATGATCCGGCATTTCCATTACCTTCAATGAGATCATGCCATGTGTACTCTGAAAACCGATCTCTTCTTCTGCTTTCTGCATAAGCGTACGTATAAAATGCGTAGCAGCGCTGCTCTGAGTAACAAAATCCTGTAATTTGATATTGTACTTCTCAAGATCTTCAGTCGATAATATGCAACGAAGCGAATCATTATTTACTCTGTATAATTTCATCCATTTCCTCTTTTACTAGAGTGCCCCGCATAACAGGTACTCCATATAGCAGCATCTTTTACGTTTCTTAGGTATACTTCTATACTATGCCACAAATTTTGTTATTTTTCAAGTATTGAGTAAATGTGTGGCAATGTTTCCCGCAATTTACTCGTCTAAAGAGATAAAAAAAGTCGGTTATTTTATAAGACCTGCTTCTCTTCTTGCTGAAACGGCAGGTATAGTTGCTTTTTCTTCTTTTTCAACATCCGCTTCTTTCTTTTTCTCTTCTTTAAAGAAATCCCTGTCACACTTAGGAATCCTTATTCCAAGAGCCTCATGGATAACTTCGTCTACTGTATCAACAGTGATTATTTCAAGATTGTTTTTCGTGTCTTCAGGAACATCTATAAGGTCCTCTTTATTGGAAAGCGGTATAAGAACCTTCTTTATGCCGGCTCTTTCTGCAGCCATAAGCTTTTCAGGGAGTCCTCCTATAGGAAGGACCTGTCCTCTTAAAGAAATCTCTCCTGTCATGGCAAGTTCCGGTGATGCACTGATTCCTGTTACAAGTGAAGTAAGCGCCGTAACAAGGGTTACGCCTGCACTCGGTCCATCCTTCGGCACTGACCCGCTCGGCACATGTATATGAATATCCTTATCAGAAAAATCAATGTTCTTATCAGAAAACATACTCTTCACAAGAGAAAGTGCGATTGTCGCCGATTCCTTCATAACATCGCCAAGCTGTCCGGTTATAACAAGGTGTCCGGTGCCACGCATTGCAGTTGTTTCTATAAAAAGAATCTCTCCGCCCACAGAAGTCCATGCAAGTCCTGTAACCACACCCGGAATTTTCTTCTTAAGTGCCTTATCGTGAAGTGCAGTCTTGGTGCCGAGCATATCCGGAAGGTCACTGACTTTTATCGTCACCTTCTTCTTATCCTCTGAAAGAAGTTTTACAGCTGATTCTCTCATAAGTCTGTCAAGCCTCTTCTTAAGTCCTCTTACACCTGCCTCCATAGTATAATTTGCGATAACATTCTTTATAACAGCATCAGAGATTGAAATTTCTTTTTTTGCAAGTCCCGATTCTTTTATAGCCTTATTAAGAAGATGTTCCTTCGCAATATGGAATTTATCATCTGCCGTATATCCCGGAAGCTCTATAACTTCCATTCTGTCAAGAAGCGGTCCCGGTATAGTTTCAAGGCTGTTTGCCGTACATATAAATACTACATTCGAAAGGTCAAAAGGCACATTCATGTAGTGATCTGTAAAGGTATCATTCTGCTCCGGGTCAAGAACTTCAAGAAGTGCGCTTGAAGGATCTCCGTCAAAGCCGCTTCTTCCAAGTTTATCTATCTCATCAAGCACCATTACAGGATTGTTGACACCACTCTTTTTAATAGCGTCCATTATCCTGCCAGGTATTGCTCCGATATAAGTTCTTCTATGTCCTCTTATCTCGGCCTCATCCCTGATCCCGCCAAGTGCTATTCTTATATATTTTCTTCCGAGTGCCTCGGCTATACTCTTTCCGAGGCTTGTTTTACCTGTGCCGGGCGCTCCGACAAAGAGAATTATAGAGCCAAGCTTTTCAGTATCCGCATCATTTTTTCTGCCTGTCTCAGTATTCTTTTTACGGCTCTTCATTATCATTACTGCTATATACTGAAGGATCCTTTCCTTCGCCTTCTTAAGCCCGTAATGATCCCTGTCAAGAATTTTCTTTGCTTCTTCAAGTGTAACCGAAGGCGCCTCTTTCTTCTTCCAGTCGAGACTTGTCATGAAATCAAGATACTCATAATTGGTACCATATTCATGGTCGTCCTCGCCACCCTGTTTGAAATGTCTGAATACCCTTTCAACCTCTTTTTTTGCCTCAGGTGAAAATCCTGCCTCTTCTATCCTTTTGGCAAACATTTCAACATCGCTTACACTGTCAGGATTCATTTCATCAAGCTCAGACTGGAGCAGCGTGATCTCACGTCTTATAAGATTTTCTCTATACTGGTTTCCCTGCTCCTCCTGTATCTTCTTGCTTATTCCGGCCTGAATATCCACAACTTCCTTATATTTGAACATTGCCTTTATTATAAGGTTGTTTCTCTCTCTGAGGGAGCTGGTGGCAAGCATTGCATATCTCTCTTCCACAGTAAGATCTGCGTAAGGTCCAATGATACTCATTATTTCATTAACATTATCAAGCTTTTCAGAAAAAGTCATTGCCCAGCTACCCCATTGAAAATGCTGAGCTATATCCGCAAGGGTCTTTAGTACAATGTTAAATGTTGCTTTGGTTTCCGCTGCACTCATATCCTCGTTATCTTCAACAATAACATAGTCTGCCTCTATCTTATCCTTGGTAATAACAAGCCCTACACTCTTTATCTTTTTTCCGGTTCTTACCGCTATTCCATAGGATTCATCTGATTCACGAATATTCTTTATAACCCCTAAAAGACCATATTCGTAAAAATCATCTACCTCAAGCTGCTGTCTGTCTTCTGTTTTTTTAAGGGGAAGGATTATTACCTCTTCCCCTTCTTTAAAAGACTCTCTTTCATCATCATTAAGTAAATCAGGTTCAAGATTATACTGAACATCAGGTAATATTATCGTATTATATACAGGTATAACTCTCATCATACTCTCCACCTCCTAGTAGCACTCGTTAAGTGCGACTGCTAATAACATGATAACACCTTTTTCTTTATTGTCAAGGATATTGCGATAATATGCAACATACATCATCTTAAAAAAGCATTAAAAAAAGACTATCCAGCCATGTTTTACCACTTTCACGATGGCAGGCTGTGTATTACCTGACTTTGTCCGATAATACAACAAAAGAAGCAATCCTCAGACTGCTTCTTTTATATTGTGTAACAATCAATTTTCAGGTAATACAAATTTCTTCATTGCTCTTCCTACAATTGAAATTGCAGGTCCAAGAGCCAGCGCTATGCAGATTGTGCCAATTGAAGGTCTGGTTCCTGCAAGAAACCCTATAAATATAGCCGAAAAATCACAGATCATACGCATCAGGAAAAATGGTACATTTTTTACTGAATGTCCGACCTGAAAACAAAAAAGGTCATACGGAGACAGACCACAATCTGAATTCATATAGATAGCTGCTGCTATGGCAAATACAAAAAGTGCGATTGCAAAAACAATTGCTCTTGATGGAAAATCTATAAACACTTCACGAGGGATGGTTTTGTCCCATATATAGCAGAAAAAATCTGATATATACCCTATACCGACCATATTATAGATAGTTCCCGGACCTATAAGCTTTTTATTCCAAAACCACCCTATCACAAGAATCAAAAGGTTTAAAAAAAGCTGCCATGTGCCAAACAGAATTTTCATTCTGCCGCTGAGGGTAAGATTCATAAATGTGTATGGATCTGTTCCAAGATTTGCTTCACGCAGGAATGAAAGGCTGAAACCCATTATTGAAACGCCAATGAACATTAACAGCATCTTTCTGCCTAAAAGACGGTCATTCCTGTACTTATCGATCAATTCTCTCATGTTCTGTGTCTTCCTTCTAAGTTATCGGATCACTTTATAAAAAGCAAAAGTGCCTCAGGCATAACCTGAGGCACGCACCAATTTAGTATTATACAGTAAAACAGCTTATAAATCAATCAAAATCTCTGCCTGTGAGAAGTTTAAAAGCTTCTTTATACTTCTTAATTGTTTTTTCGATAACATCATCCGGAAGAAGGTAATCACTGTCCGGATTTGCCTTAAGCCAGTCTCTTACAAACTGCTTATCATAGGATGGCTGACTCTTTCCAACTTCATATCCACTAAGAGGCCAGAATCTTGAACTGTCAGGAGTAAGCATCTCGTCGCCAAGAACGATCTCACCATTTTCATCAAGTCCAAACTCAAACTTGGTGTCGGCAATGATTATACCTCTTTCATAAGCATAATCAGCACACTTCTTATAAAGTGCAATGGTATATTCCTTAAGCTTTCTGCCATACTCCTCTCCCTTGCCAGGGAATTCCTTCTCAAGAACTTCAAGGCTCTTTTCATAAGAAATATTTTCATCATGAAGACCAAGCTCAGCCTTTGTACTCGGAGTGTAGATCGGTTCAGGAAGCTTTTCACATTCTGAAAGCCCCTCCGGAAGCTTAATACCACATACAGTGCCGTTTTCCTTATAGTTCTCCCAGCCGCTGCCGGTTATATATCCACGAACGATGCATTCAAGCGGAAGCATCTTAAGTTTCTTAACCTTCATTGAATTGCCTGTAAATTCAGGCTTTCTGAAGAACTCAGGCATATCTGCCGTATCACATGAAATCATGTGGTTCTTTAATATATCACCCGTAAATTCAAACCAGAATTTAGACATCTGAGTAAGAATAGCGCCCTTGTCAGTTACCTTATTTTTAAGGATGTGATCAAAAGCAGATATCCTGTCAGTTGCTACCATGATAAGGCTATCGCCTGCATCATAAACTTCACGTACCTTGCCTTCTTTGAATGGTGTGTAAACTTTTTCAGACATTGTTATGCTCCTTCTTGAAACAACTGCATATTATCTTGTTTCCGCAATCAATGATAGACCCAAAAATTCCTCCAGTCAATAAGTTCACAGCCTTTGCGGTATATCATACTTTCTAATATTATTTAAAAGCAGGATGGGTTTTATTTACAGAATTCAGGTTGAAATGCGCCTGCTCAAAAAAAGAGATATACAATCTCCTGAAAGACTGTATATCTCCTTTATGGCACTTTTGCTACGTAAAAGCAGATTATTCTTTGCTGTATCCACTTCGTGGATACTTAGTTCCTTCGCTATGCGAAAGTACAGTAATTAGCAAAATGGATTTTCACTTGGGTAAAGCATTCCTGCAGGCTGATTGAAGCCTATATCCTCTACTCCAAGGAACTTGAAGAGGTCATACATCTTCTTGCCATAATGACCAAATGCTACTGCACCGTGATGTGGGAAATTCTTCTCAATAAGTACATTGCGATAGAACCTGCCCATTTCAGGAATAGCAAATACACCAATGGAACCAAAGCTCTTTGTTGCAACCGGAAGCACTTCACCCTCAGCAACATAAGCGCGAAGCTTATTGTCTGCTGTACTCTGAAGTCTGTAGAATGTGATATCTCCAGCCTTGATATCTCCCTCGATCGTTCCATCACACCAATCCTGTGGATGGGTTCTTGCCATGATTCTCTGATATGAAAGATGTGGATCATTTAAAAGGCTTGAGCAGGTATTTCCGCAATGGAAGCCCATAAATGTATCTGTATGCTTATAATCAAATTTGCCCTTAATACTCTCTTCATACATATCTGCAGGAACAGAATTGTTGATATCAAGAAGAGTAACAGGGTTCTCTGAAAGGCAGGTTCCGATATATTCTGAAAGAGTTCCGTAAATATCAACTTCGCATGATACAGGAATTCCACGTCCTGTAAGACGGCTGTTTACATAGCAAGGAACAAAGTTAAACATATCCTGGAATGCAGGCCAGCACTTTGTTGTAAGTGTAACATACTTTCTGTATCCCTTATGCTCCTCTACCCAATCTGTAAGAGTAAGCTCATACTGGGCAAGCTTGTTGAGCATCTCAGGAATCTTATCAGGATGTCCGAGTTCCTTTGCCATATCAGCAGCAACTTCAGCGATTCTCTTATCGCCTTCATGCTTCTTATATGCTTCAAAAAGGTCAAGCTCTGACTCCTCTTCTATTTCAACTCCAAGATTGTAAAGCTGCTTTATAGGTGCATTACATGCAAGGAAGTTCTGTGGGCGAGGTCCAAAGCTTATTACCTTTAAGTTGTGAAGTCCGATATAGGTTCTTGCAACAGGTATAAACTCATGGATCATATCTGCACATTCTTCAGCTGTGCCGACAGGATATGATGGGATATATGCATTAACATTGCGGAGCGCAAGGTTATAGCTTGCATTAAGCATACCGCAGTATGCATCTCCACGTCCATCCATAAGGTCCTTCTGGCTTTCCTCAGCAGCAGCGCAGAACATAACAGGCCCGTCAAAATGCTTTGCAAGAAGTGTCTCTGAAATTTCAGGACCAAAGTTTCCAAGATATACACAAAGAGCATTACACTCGTTTTTCTTAAGGTCCTCGAGAGCTTCTACCATCTGAGTTTCGCTCTCAACTATGCATACAGGACATTCATGAATATCAGATGCAGCGTACTTTTTACCATAAGCTTCTACAAGAGCTTTTCTTCTGTTTGTTGCAAGATCTGCTGGAAAGCAGTCTCTTGAAACAGCAACGATTCCGAGTTTAACAACAGGAATATTAAACATTACCTTTCTCCAATCCCCGACAAACGGTACAAATATATTTTCTAAAGTCATCTTTAGAATTCCTTTAGATATTATATCATCCCGTATACTAAAAGTCATCCTTCATTTTTTGCTCTGTTTTCTGCATTTTTTGCACACGTATGTCGTATCACTCTTCTTTACTCCCACCATGCCTTGCCGCCACAACCTCGGCAAATTCATCAAGTGTCATAAGGATCGTGCGTGGCTTTGTTCCGTCCTCCTCAGAGACAACTCCGGATTCAGCAAGCTGATCCATTATCCTTGCCGCTCTGTTAAAGCCGATGCGATATGCTCTCTGAAGCAATCCTATTGAAGCTTTTTTCTTTTCTATTATAAATTTACCTGCTTCATCAAAATATTCATCAAACCCATCATCCGGACCATTATTGGTTTCTTTGGCAGCCGTCTCTTTGTCCTCTGCGTCAGAGCTTTGTGCTGCAAGCTCAACTTCCGCCTCCACATTACCCTCTTCCGCAGGAGAATTGTGCTCTCTTATAAAATCTACCACTGCCCCGACTTCGCTGTCCGAAATAAAGGCACCCTGCACTCTGATAGGCTTAGGAAGACTCGCAGGGGCAAAAAGCATATCGCCCTTACCAAGAAGCTTTTCTGCACCTGCCCCATCAAGGATAGTTCTCGAATCTACGTTACTTGAAACCTGAAATGCGATCCTTGATGGAACATTTGCCTTTATAAGACCGGTTATAACATTTACAGAAGGTCTCTGTGTAGCAATAACAAGGTGTATTCCCGCTGCTCTGGCAAGCTGTGCAAGCCGGCAGATAGATTCCTCCACTTCCTTGCCCGAAACCATCATAAGGTCTGCAAGCTCGTCAACGATTATAACTATCTGAGGCATCCAGTTTACTGAATCCTCGCCAACCCTCTTATTATAACTCTTTATATCTCTTACATGCTGGTCCGCAAATTCCTTGTATCTCCTGTTCATTTCTGATACAGCCCATGCAAGAGCTCCCGAAGCCTTTTTAGGGTCTGTGACAACAGGCAAGAGCAGGTGTGGGATTCCATTGTAAACAGAAAGTTCAACAACCTTCGGATCGATCATTATAAATCTGACCTCATCCGGCCTTGCCTTATACAAAATACTCATGATAAGCGTATTTATACATACAGATTTACCCGAACCTGTAGCACCCGCAATAAGAAGGTGCGGCATCTTTGCAATATCCGTTATAGTAACCTGTCCCGCTATATCCTTCCCGACGCCAAAGGCAACCTTGGACTTGCTTTCTTTAAACTTGCGGTCTTCAATAAGCTCTCTGAAATACACTATGGAGTTTTCCTTGTTCGGAACCTCTATACCAACTGCTGCCTTGCCGGGGATCGGAGCCTCTATACGAATATCAGCAGCGGCAAGATTAAGCTTTATATCATCTGCAAGTGCTGTTATCTTGCTTACCTTTACTCCCTGTTCTGGGTGAAGTTCGTATCTTGTAACAGCAGGACCGCAGGACGCATCCGTAACCTTAACACTGACACCAAATGACTTAAGTGTCTCTTCAAGTTTTCTTGCTGTTGCAGCAAGCTCGTTAATATCAGCTTCTCTGCTTGCCTCCGGTTTTTTAAGAAGGTCATAGGTTGGAAATGTATACGGCAGTATCTTTCTTTTTTCTTCCTGCTTCTCTTCGTCCTTCTTATCCGCAGGAGCTACCTGTTTTGCCTGACTCTGTGAGACGCTCTTATTTCCGGCAGTTTCAGCACTCTCCTCCTTCTTTGCTGCATTTTCGATCCTTCTGTCACTAAGTTCTCCATGCGTCATTCCTTCTCTTGTAAATGAGTGCGGTACAGTATGACCTTCTATCGTATTTGCTTCAAGAATAGCAAGCTTACGTCTTTCCTCGTCTGTAAGCTCCTCTTCTTCCTCTTCTTCCTCATTTTCAAAAGAACCTTCAGTAGCCTCTTCAAAAGGACCTTCAAAAGAATCTTCTTCTCTTAATTCTTCGCCGTCTTCATCTTCTCCCTCTTCTTCTTTAATGAAGACCTCTTCTTTCTCCTCGCTGCTATCCTCTTCACTATGAGTATCTTCATCAGAGACTTCATGCAGAGTAAAAGTGCGAGAAGGCAAAGTATCATCCTCAATATAAGTGGAAGATTTTTCAGGAGCGATCTCCTCTTCTCCCTGCGAAATCTCCTCTTCCTTGCCTTCTGTATCTTCTTTTCTTCCTTCGTAAACTTCATAAGAAGGTTCGCTAACATACTTAGTTCTTTCACCGAAAGCTGTGTTATCTTCCTCATTGAAGTTCTCCCTGCCTTCTTCATTTTTTTGCTGTATCTCTGCAACGGCTTTGCTCTCTTCGTACTGCTTTGAGCCAAACTTTTTGTCTAATGCCCTCTTTATAAAGTCAAAAGACTCACTGTCAATCTTTTCTGCCTCAGTCTCACACTTAGGAAAAACCGGTGGAAGAACTGCCTTTGTTCTGGCTTTCTGTATCTCAACCATATCTGGAGAAGAGCTGCCGACGGTCTGTACAAGCTTTATTTCCTGCAGACCTGCATTTTTATTTAGTAAAACCTGCTTTTCTTTTTCAAGCTCCAGTAATTCTTTTTTTCTTGCTTCCTCTACTTTCCTCACTTCTTCAACACGTCGCTGTTCTTCCCTTACGATTCTCTGTTCTCTTTCAATCCTCCTTCTCTCAGCTTTTTCATCCGCCCTCTGGCGTGAAATCTCAATATGGCGTTCCGCTGATTGCCTGATAACAGACTCCGCTTCACTGGCTCTTCTTCTAAGAGCGTTTGTTATAAGCTTATTTGTTATCAATATCAAGAGGATCAAAAAAGTTGCAAGCAGGACCACCCATGCACCGGCAAGTGCCAAAGATGAAGCAAGTACCTTTGCGGCAGCACCTCCTAAAAGACCTCCTCCATTTTTTGCTTTGGCGCATACACCAAAAATATCGGCGTATTCAATTTCTGCTGATTTTCCATAAGTTATCAACTGCAGGAATGCGTTGAAATTTATAAATAAGGCAAAACTTGCCCATATTTTTCTTACTACAGACGGACTCTTTCTGTTTGCTATGTAAAATAAAGTTCCGAACTCCAAAAGAAGTGGAAACAGATACGCTCCACCTCCAAACATACCAAAGGAGACCTTGTTTAAGAGTTTCCCAACAGGTCCTGCCGCTCCAAAAAGTGAAAAAACAAGCAGGACTGAAAGAACCGTTACAAGTACAAACATAATCTCATAACGGTTCTCTCTTATAACACTCTCCGGTATTCCGGTGCCGTTTGGCTTACCGGTTTTTCCTTTTGAAGAAATATTTTTCTTTCTTTTTTTTGTTTCTTTTTCGCTTTGTTTTGTTTTTTTAGCTGATGTGGCCATCTTAATTCCTTAATATTCAGTCTTTCTTTATATCTGGTGTCTCTGTAAGCATACTGGTACAGTGAGGACATCTTGTAGCCTTGATAGATATCTCGCTCTGGCAATATGGGCACACCTTTGTTGTAGGTGCCTGCGGAGTATCATCCTTCTTAGTACCGATATCTTTCAATTTATTTATTGCCTTCAACATTACAAAAATGATCAGCGCCATTATGATAAAGTTGATAATGGCAGTTATAAATGCGCCGTATCTGATCTCTGATCCATTTATATTAAGTACAAATGTAGAAAAATCTGCCTGCCCGAATATACCAAGCAATGGTGAGATCACATCACCGGTAAGTGATGCGACAATAGCCTGAAAAGCGCCGCCGATTATAACACCGACAGCCATGTCCATTACATTGCCTTTCAAGGCAAATTTACGAAATTCATCAAAAAATTTTTTCATTTTCTCCTCCTTTTTGCTTCAATTTCGCTACTTATGGTACGGCTCTCCCTGTCTTATCTTGAAAGCACGGTAGAGCTGTTCAAGAAAGATAAGTCGCATCAGCTGGTGAGGAAATGTGAATTTACTGAATGAAAGCTTCATATCAGAAGCATTTAAAACTTCGTCGGAAATGCCAAGTGACCCTCCGATTATAAATATGATATGACTCTTTCCCTGAAGCATCAGTTCAGACAAATGTTTGGAAAACCCCACACTATCGTACTCTTTCCCCTTTATCGCTAAAGAACAAACGTATGTGTCATTTCCCTTGTTTTTATTAAGGTATTCCATCATACGTCTGCCCTCTGTGATCTTTATTTGTTCATTTTCTGCCTGTGAAGCGTTTTCAGGAGTTTTTTCATCCTGAACTGCTTCTATATCAAGAGTACAGTACCTTGAAAGTCTCTTGCTGTACTCTGCGATACCATCATTAAGGTATCTTTCTTTAATTTTTCCTGCGCATAAAATCGTTATCTTCATATAATGTGCTTTTGCGAAGCGAAAGTGCTAAGTATCAGCTTTACTGATACAGAATGTATTGCAGAGCAGTACGACATTTTACCAAAACTCCACTGCGTTTACTTCGTCTTTTGTGTAATCCATACTTCCGATAAGGTGTCCACCTTCAAAATAAGTTCTCGGAACTCTCTTTGACAGATTGCAGACAAATTCATAATTAAAACTTCCTGCAAGCCCCGCAAGTTCCTCTACACTTATCTTGTTTTCCCCGTCATTTCCAACAAGGATGACTTTATCACCTTCCTTTACATCCGGAATATCCGTTACATCTACCATCGTCTGATCCATGCATACCCTTCCAAGTATCGGGGCAAAATGACCATGTATAAGGACTTTTCCTTTTCCCGAAAGTGCTCTTGGATATCCGTCCGCGTACCCAACAGGGATCGTGGCAACTCTTGTTTCCTTGTCTGTTACATAAGTTGAGCCGTAACTGATACCTGTTCCCGCAGGTACAGTCTTTACAAAAGTAACATGGCTCTTTAAGCGAAGTGCCGGTGTAAGTCTGATCTTTTCCTTGTCGACCTCTTCACTTGGATACATACCATAAGTTGTGATTCCGGAGCGCACCATATCAAAATTGGACTCCGGAAGATCTATGATTCCTGCCGAGTTGCTTGCATGATGAACAGGTATATGAACTCCCGCATTTTCAACCATATCAACAAAATCGTTGTATCTTCTTATCTGTCTCTTGACAGAAGCCTTGTCCGCTTCATCTGCACAGGCATAGTGAGTAAATATTCCTTCTATTTTAATATTAGGAAGAGCATTGATCTTTTTGATCGTTTCAATGCTTTCAGGATCATCTCTAAAGCCGATGCGTCCCATACCTGTATCAACCGCAATATGGATCTTTGCCTTTTTATTCTGTCTGCCTGCCTCTTCCGACAGTGCCATTGCCGATTCAAGTGTAAATGTAGTCTGAGAGATATCATATTTTACTATCTCATCAAAATATTCAGGAAAAGTAGGTCCTAAAACGAGGATCATCTGCTTTATTCCCGAATTACGAAGGTTAACAGCCTCACTTACAGCTGCAACACCAAAACCATCCACCATGGAATCGAGTGCATGTGCGATTGGTATAGCCCCATGCCCGTATCCATCAGCCTTTATTATAGCCATAACCTTGGTACCCGGCTTTATAACTCTTTTAACCTCGCTTATATTGCTTCTTATAGCATCAAGGTCAACTTCAGCCTGTACTCTTGTATATTTTTTCATGATCTTATTACCTTCATAATTAAAAATCCTGTCTGACAGTGTCCAAGATCACCGCGCGATACATGCTGGCAAGGTCAACCATATTTACTCAGACTAATACCACGCACAACATACACACGATCCGAACTGTCGACACTTTTATCATTATAAACATTTTTGTAGATTATTTCAACACATAAGAAATAGCATCTGCAACGTCGCGGGCAAGGACACTGTTTTTCCCAATTCTTTCCTCTGCTGCCTCGCCGGCAAGCCCGTGAATATATGCGCCTTTTGCCGCCGCCATATACAGTTCTTCCCCCATTGCCGCAAGCCCTGCGATGATCCCTGTAAGCACATCACCGGAACCACCCTTTGCAAGGGCACTTGTCCCTGAATCTATCACTGTGGTTGAAATGAAATCGTCGTCAGGCATTCTTCTGCCGCTCACAACGCTCCTTGCATCCTTTAGGACAAGAACACCGCCGTTTTCCCCGACAAATTTTCTTGAAATGCCAATAATATCAGCCTTGCACTCATTTACCGTACAGCCGGATAACCTCTCCATTTCCTTTAAGTGCGGCGTAAATATAAAATTATCCCTGACAGACGCACCACTTTTTCTAAACTGGCTTAAGGCATCAGCATCTATTATAAGAGGCACTTCCGTCGTTTCAGTAACTTCTTTTATTATAGAAAGACTCCTTTTGCTTATACCCATACCAGGACCAACCACTACCACACTCGCCCATTCCAAAGCTTTCTTTAAATCTGCTCTCATTTTATCAGACATTACTTCATCAGGACTTTCGCAAAAGGTTGAAATGAGTGCTTCGGGCAAAAGTGCGGCAAGTATGCTTCTGTTTTTTTCGGAAGTAAAGAACCTCACAAGACCTGCTCCCGTCCTGTAGGCAGCAAGCCCCGACAGGAAAGCCGCTCCATGCATTTCTTCACTTCCCGCTATTATAAGAACCTTTCCAAAATCGCCTTTATTGGAATACTCTTTTCTTTCCGGAACAATATTTTCCATATCCTTCTTTCTGTCAAAGGCATGAATATGGCTGTCAAACATAACAGATGCAGTCGGATCAAACCCTATATCCACTACAACCTTCTCTCCGGCATATTCTGTTCCCGGAAAAAGTACAATTCCCGGCTTATCAAAGCCCATGGTAACAGTAAGACTTGCCTTGATCGCAGTACCCATTATCTTTCCGGTATCTGCATTTATACCACTCGGCAGATCACAGGAAACTTTAAAAGCCTCGCAGGCATTGACTGCATTTATGAGCTTGGCATAGCCCCCTTCTATATTTCTTGCAAGTCCCACCCCAAAAAGAGCATCAACGATAAAAGAATATTCCTGTAAATTAAAAGACTCTATCAGTTCCTTATCGAGCATTTCAACTGGAAACACCCTGACATCAGAAAACAAATTTTCAAGGATATGCACCTGCGCATCCATTGATTTAGAAAAACCATGTTTCCCTTCGAAAACAAGCACTGTAACGGTGAATCCTCTTTCCATAAGGATTCTGCCGCACGCCGCTCCGTCGCCGCCATTGTTCCCGCTTCCGCAAAGAATGACAGCATCTTTTGACAGATTGTATCTTTCAGCCCTTTTGCATATCTCATCCGCCATTGCAAGCGCTGCACGCTCCATGAGGACAAGACTAGGTATCCCAGTCTCATTCACAGTAAATTCATCTATCTGCTTTGAAATATCACTTCCTGCTAAAAGTCTCATTTATCTATCTCCTTTGCTTCTGCCACTGCCACTGCTGAAACAAGCGTCTTTGTGTCGGAAATTGAAACAAAGATCTTTCCTATTCCAAGACTTTCTGCCAGTTTATCCGCCTTACCATATAGATTCACATAAGGCTTTCCTTTTTCGTCACGCAGCACTTCAACTTCGTTCGGAGAACATCCTGCAAAACCGGTGCCAAAGCACTTGACTACAGCTTCTTTTACGCACCAGTTTCCCGCGGCAGCAGACTTATGCTTTTCTATAAGCTCTCTTTCCTTTTCTGTAAATGTATTCACAAAAAAGGCATGCCTTTCGCACGCCTTTTCTATACGTTCTGGTTCAATTATATCGTTTCCAACACCTATGATCATCTTTTTCTTCTCGCATTGCGTTTCTCTTTGAGCTCATAAGAAAGTCTCATAAGAGTATCAGACAAATGAATATTCTCAACAATTGTATCAGATGAAAGCCTCAGATCCACAGGAGCAAAATTCCATATCGCTTCAATCCCCCATTTTACAAGGTTTGCCGCCATAGGAACTGCTGCCTCCTTCGGAAGAGTCAGCGCCGCAATATCAACCTTTTCTTTTTTTATATAATCACCAAGGTCCGCACTGCTAAGAACTTCCACGCCATTTATAATAAGGCCTATCTTTTCCGGATCAATATCAAATATCTGCTTAACTATAAAACCACGTCGCTCAAAATCAGAATACCCTGACAGGGCTCTTCCAAGATTTCCTGCTCCTATTATTATAAGATTATACTTTCTATCAAGTCCGATTATATTCCCGATCTCGTTGTAGAGCGTCTCTACATTGTAACCATACCCTTGCTGGCCAAAACCGCCGAAATTGTTAAGATCCTGGCGGATCTGCGAGGCGGTCACATGCATCTTCTGTGAAAGTTCTTTTGAAGAAATCCTTTCAGTACCTTCTGCAAGAAGATCACCCAGGTATCTGTAATACCGAGGCAATCTACTTATCACTGCCCTTGATATTTCTTTCTTTTCCACCCGAATGCCCCCAATTTGCTTTTTACTTTCTTTCCATTATAAAATATTGTTATAAATTTGTCAATTATACCACGAGCAAGGTATCATAGTGCCTTGACAAAAGGTATTCGTGCGCCTTTATCCACGCTTTTCTCTCTTCTTTTGTCATATCGATTCCCTTTCCCCTTGTAAACGATTCCAGATGATAAAGTTTCACATCTTTTCTAACCATGTTGAAATATCCTGCTTCAAGTAATTTAAGACAAAGGTCTACATCATTGTAATGGTTCGGAAGCTCCTCATCAAATCCCCCGACCAACTGGAAGACTTCCTTTCTTACCATAAGACAGGCACCTGTCACCTCCGGAGCCTGATAAAGTTTAGGAAGATAGTCTATACTCTCTTCACTTTCCTCATAATGAAGATGCATTGGGAAAAATCCCCCAGAAAGCCCTGCATGCTGTATGGCATTATTTTCAAAAAGCAACAGACTGCCCACTGCCCCGCTCTTTTCCTCCAATACCGTTTTTGCAAGCGGTTCAAGGAAATTGTCACTGATAACCTTCATGTCATCATTTAAAAATAAAAGAAGATCTCCAGTAGCTTGCTTGCTGCCCTCATTGCACATTTTTGAAAAATTGAATTTCTCCTTATTATAAAGGTAGGAAGCCTCTTCTCTCTTTGCGATTTCTTCATAAATGCGTCTGTTCTCATTCGAACTTCCATTATCCACAACGATTATCTCAGGATGCAAACTCCCTTCTTTTTCTCTGACAGATTTAAGAAGGTCTGACAAAAGCTTGGGGTTATCCTTACTTGGAATGATTATTGAAACAAGCCGCCCTTTGGCATTCATGTCACACTTCTCATCATTTCTAACTAAATCGTCTATTTCCCTAAGCTCTGGAGTTTTGGCAGCAATATACTTTCTTTCCTGTAATCTGAACCAAAGATACTCGAGATCGAATCTAAACTCCTCAAAGCTCATATATTTTGCAATTCTCTTTATCCTGTTTAAAAATGACATTTTATACTTCCCATGTAGCTATGACACTATTTCCTTAAAACTCTGCAATCATTTCTGACTACATTATAGTAACCCTTTTTACAAGCATGGAGACAAGCATCGCGAAGAGAAAACTTTCCTTCCTGCAAGCTTCCAACCACTTCCTTAAGAACTTTACCCCTGACAGCATACATTTCCTTATTTACAGATAGTACATTAAAAGGCATATTGATAAGGCTCGCCAAAGGAAGATTTCCGCCGTCGATCACATTTCCACTCTCATCAAAACCCGACAAAATACGTTCTCCGTCTTTCTCCTTTACTGCAAGCCCCACAAAGCCTGCATGAGAAAGTGCGGCGTGACCCAACAGTTTTTCTACATCCACTGCCTCCGGCAATTCTATAAGATCAGTTCTTGCAACAAGGACAAGTTTGTCCGAAATATCGTATTCTTCAAGTTTCCTGTAAAGAACATTCACATCTTCAATTTCATAAGAGCTCATTTCAACCCAAGTTACCTTAAAATGCACTTGCTCTTCGTTAATAGGTTCTGTAGTTACAAGGATAACTTCTGCATTTTGAGGCACACACCAGTCCACCCTCGTCTGGTAACAGTCAGACAGATAAGTTAGCTCTGCCTTACGCCCCTGCCTTTTAACTGCCTCTTCTTTTGCTCTTTTTGCAGCTGTGTATGCATACATTTTGGATGTCGGATTGGAACTTGTAGAGTTCTTTCCATTACGCCAATGATAGCAGACATACGGCACATGACCAACCTTATCTATTTTTTCAATAAATCTGAGTGTCAGGTCATAGTCCTGCGAACCGTTAAAATCAGACCTAAGACCCCCAAGTTCCTTTACGATACTTGCCCTGTACATGGACAGATGCGAAGTGTACATGATCGACATAAAAGTGTCCGGCGACCAGTCAGGTTTAAATAATGGATAGAAAAAACTCTTTCCTTCATGGTCTGTATTGTCGCTGTCGGTATAGATAAAATCATATCCATATTTTACCTGTACAGCCACCATTGCGCTCACAGCTCCCGGTTCAATGAAATCATCGCAATCCATAAAAGCTATAAATTCACCTGAAGAAAGTGCTATGGCATCATTAGTTGTTTCTGCTATATGCTTGTTTTCCTTATGATAAGCAACCTTAACTCTTGGGTTTCCTTCGTAGGATTTCAACGTATCCGTAGTTTCCTTCATTGTAGAAGCATCATCTACAAGCACAAGCTCAACATTGTGATAATCCTGATTTAAAACAGACTCTATGCAATCCGTAAGGATCTTCTTCTCTGTATTATAAACAGGCACAACAAAAGATACCCTATAAGGCTCGTCTTTATTTTCTCCAACAGGAGGCAGGTAATGCGCCCTTTTTCTTCCGTATGTATATGCAGACTTCATCCTGCTAAGCTTTGCTCTCAGTATATTTTTAACAGCTATGATCGCACTCATTATTCCTTTTGCTCCACTCTATTCAGACAGATTATAGAACCATTCGCTCATGAAAATCGCCTATCGGCGATGAGCGATGGCTGCATCTTATTGCTTTGCAATAAGACAGATTATGGAACCATTCGCTCATGAAAATCGCCTATCGGCGATGAGCGATGGCTACATCTTATTGCTTCGCAATAAGACAGATTATGGAACCATTTTATCACATATACCTTAAAAGGTCTATCGCATACTGTGCTTTTGCTTCGCAATAAGACAAACTAAAAAAGTTGAAATGACTTTCATATCATTTCAACCTTTTTAAACTAATTATTTTCTTTTTTCAGGGTCTTCATCACGGAATTGAATCCTCTGTCCATCGTTATTTCTGAGTCTGTTACATTCATAAGAAAGACTTGTAAAAGTCTTATCTCCTGACTTCTTATACGCCTCTACGTAAATATAATATGTCTTATGAGTATTGAACTTCTTACCCTCAAACTTCTTCAACACTACACTTGTACTATTTTCACCTTTAAGAGTCTTGACGCACTTATATCCGCTCTTTTCTTTGGTTGAAATGTATACCTTGTAGCCATCACAGCCTTTTATTTTTTTACAATTAAAATTAAGTTTTCCGTTCTTTACAATTGTAAGAGTATGACCGGTATCAGTATACATACGAGGAGCAGGGATCACATATCCCCTATCCGACCACTTCCCATAGACTTCATTTCCTAACACCGTTGAAATTGCCCTTACTTTAAATGAATAAACTTCATTATTTTTATCAGCGATGAATTCCTCATTGCAGAAATTACCTATCGTTTCAAAATTCTTGAATTCCTTACCATTTTTATCATAAGCAGTAACTTCATATTTATCTGCTGCAGGCTGAGCGTCCCACCTTATTCTTGCTGTAGGTCCCCAATAAGCAAGAAACCCCCAACTTCTTGGATTTTGCACTTTGTCTGGCATTGTTTTCAGCACATCATTATCACCAATAGACAAATTAAGACCTGTATCAAGATCTTTATATCTTATTACGATTGAATATTTAGTTCCTGGCTCAAGCCCATCAAAACTGTAACTTGTTACATCTGCCGGTACAGTATCAGGATCCTTTTCTACGTCCTTTCCTGCTTCAATATAATCCTTACCTATTCCGATATAATACTCCTCATGGGGATTTTCCGGTTCAGTCCATGTAAATGATGCTGATGTTTTTGTAGCCTCAGTCTGCCTGATATCATCTCCAAAAGCAATCTCATTGGAATTTCTCCTCAAAATAATAATATTTAAGACTTTTTAAGTCTAACCAACACAGTATAGCAAAACGCAAAAAAATTTTCAAGTATTGTAAACGAAATAAGTAATTTCGTTTACGATAAACGTCGCCGAGAAATAATGCTGGATAGAGCAAGCTCTATCCGCCATTATTTTTTTCGCTTACTATAATTTCACAAACTCGAAATTTTCAGTATATTTTCACTGCATCAATCATCGTTTTTACATTTTCAATTGACTATTCTTCTGTAATCTTAAAACTCACTTTTCGGCTCATTGCAGCTTTGTAATACCTTGTCGCGTCAACACTTGCCACAACAGTGTATCTACCAGGTTTAACTGCCTCCCTTACCTTCTTTCCTTTTGCATTCCTTATTTCAAAAGTCACCTCTGCGCCCTTATTTGTGTTCTTAATGACCTTTATTTTTGCCGCCATGCCGTCATATTTCTTATTTTTGCAGGAAATCTCAAGTGTCCCCTCCGGCAAGGTAAACTCGTCTACTGTTCCAAAGCGATATCCTGCCTTTTCAAGGTTTGTAAGAACCGTATCAAGTGCCTCCGCATTGGATTTCGACACAACATGCATAAGCGGCATTGCGCCCGGATGGCAGTACCGGTTGAAATGATCTATAACGTATTGTTTACCCGGCTGAGCATTGGCATCCCAATCACAATAAGCCATGCTCCAGAACATTGTATGGTAACCCATATCCTTCAATACAGCAAGACTTTGTTCACTGTATCCACCCGCAGGAGGTCTTACAAACAGATCCATATCGTAGCCTGTAAGCTCCTTCATAAGCTTTGCAGTTTCAGTTATCTCGGATTTTATCTGCGATACCTGGCAATTAGCAAGATTAGGGTGATGCATAGTATGATTTCCGACCAGATGCCCCTCTTCTTTCATTTTCTTTATTAAATCAGGTCTTTCTTTTATATATTCTCCGGTAACAAAAAATATCGCATGTGCCTTATGCTTCTTAAGGGTGTCTAAGATTTTCCCGGTGTAGCCATTCTCATAGCCGCAATCAAAAGTTAAGTAGATCACCTTTTCTTTAGTATCAGAATTAAGGTACCATGCTCCCTTATCGTTCAGATTCCAGCCGGCGGGCACTCCACCCCTTGTCTTTTTGTGATTCTCCTGCCTTACCATGTACCAGCTGTATGGATACGTTGAATACTTGCTGTAGTCAAACTTTACCTTGCTTTTTTTTAAAGTTCCTGCATAAACTGGTAAGACTAAAGAAGACACAAGCAGACACACTATCACAAAAAGGCTTAAAATTTTACCTACAGCACCGTAACTCTGTTTTTTCTTCATAAAAGATCCTCACATTTTTGTTTGTAGTTTGCAAGCCACGTACCATCCAAAGATCTTCCTGTCAGGATTATATTCCTATCGTAAACAAAAATTCCGTTTGTAATAAAACAATTTTAAGCTTTATGATAATTTCAGTCAAGCAAAAAGGTTGAAATGCAGACAGCACATTTCAACCTTTTTGCTGATACCAATGTTCTATTTCACCTTCTTGCATACTTTCTCAGCCTATCCGCAAGAAACTTTGCCGTTTCACTATGCCATACAGGTCCAGGATGCTCTCTTGAACCTACAGTTTCAGGTGTAAATGGCTGGAGTCTGACCATTTCCGCATTTTTATCACCTGATTCCGTAATATATTCCTTTACACAATTTTCATAACGTGCATTTAAACCTTCCCCCGGGAACGAACCTGTAAGCCAGATTATATGAGATTCAGGGTTCAGCCTTCTTACTTTATATAAAAAGGCTTTTTCTGCCTCCAAGATCCTTTTCACACAGTCTTCATTATAAGTTCCATCTTTATTCAACTTTTGGTCTAAAAGTCCGTCTCCATCCCTGTCAGGGTACTGGGGCGGAGTTCTGAATGCGCCCTCATCATTTGTGCCAAGATTAATGAGTATAACGTCCGGCTTCCATGAAGTAAAATCATACTTTTTACTGCCGCCATTATAGCAGTCACTTTCTTTAGACAGGACAGAACAGATGTTATCATAATTTTCAGGAATGTTATTATTAAGATTTCCGTCCCAGCTGCAGAATATCCCCCAGCCTCCCTGAGACATGATCCTGCATTCTCCGACAAGCTTACTTGTTGTAAGAAATGGATAGGCAAAAGAGGTGCTCATTACCATCGGATTCCATGTCATTTCCTCTTTATTTCCAACTGTGCCCTCACCGGAAGTTATGCTGTCACCTATAAATTCAAGTCGTATAGCAGGCTCTTCTATTTTCACAAAACTTCCGTCTGTCTTTATTCCTCTTATTTTTAGAAATCTGTCCTTATCTGTCCCTATCGGCTGAACTTCCTTTATTATCTGCACATGTCTTGTCTGACTTGCATCACCTGCAATAAAGATTGGAATTTCAGCCTTACCCTTAGGCACTATCTGCCTTGATATAAGAGCCCCGTCAATCCAGACTCCTATCCACTCTTCATATATACTGTAATCTGACTCCGTTAAAAGCATAAGAGCAGTTGCCTGAATGTTAAATTCCAGTCCGCTGCCATGCCAGTAAAGTGTAAGAGTATCAGTTTCCCCGTCGTTTCTGCCAAGCACTCTTACTTTATTTTCTGAAATAAGTTTTGAGATTATATATTTTCTCATCCTCACCTTCCCCTTTTCTGCTCATAATAAAAATCGGGGACAAATGCTTTTGACCCCGACATCATTATATTCTACTAAAAATCTTAAAGCAATGATTTATCTTCCTTCTGACAGATCATTTTCATTACATTCGCTGTTTTCTTTTATGAAATCAATAACCTCATCAGCAGTTGTAAATGCAAGTCCTACATATGTATCTGCACATCCATAATAAAGTGCTATTCTTCCTGTTTCATTATCCTGAAGGGTTGCACAAGGAAAAGCTACATTGGGAACAAACCCACTCACCTCATAATCCTCCTCCGGAGTAAGCAGATATTTCTTGCAGCGATACTTTACCTTTGAAGGCTCATCTATATCAAGAATTGCACCGCCTATCGAATAAACAAAACCATTACATGTGCTGCTTACGCCATGGTAAAACAAAAGCCACCCCTCACTTGTTTCAATAGGAGCTGCTCCGCCACCTATCTTCACACTCTCCCACCACTGTCCATTTGGGCTCATAACATGGCGGTGTCTGCCCCAATAGGTCATATCAGGACTTTCAGAAAGGAAAATATCTCCAAACGGTGTATGTCCGCTGTCAGAAGGGCGTGACAGCATCATATATTTTCCATTTATCTTTCTTGGGAAAAGAACCGCATTTCTGTTAAATGGAATAAATGGATTTTCAACTCTTACAAATGTCTTAAAATCCTTTGTCTTTGCCATGCCTATTGCAGCTCCGTAAAAGTCGCCGCACCATATTATATAATATGTATCCTCGACCTTAACAAGCCTTGGATCATAAGCATAATGAGGCATATAATCATTTCCATCCTCATCAACAAAATGGACTTTCTCATTTTCAAACATCCAGTCTATCCCGTTTGTACTGCGTCCCACATAAACATGTGGAATCCCATCTGTCTGTTCTCCCCTGAACACACCCACAAAGCCATTTTCATAAGGTACTACTGCACTGTTAAAAATGCGTCCCACACCCGGAATCGGATTTCTTTTTATTATAGGATTGTCCTCGTATCTCCAGACAGGTGACTCACTACCTGTATCTTTTCTTTCCTGCCATGGTATATTTGCAGATGAATTTCCTGCTATCTTATATTTCATAATGATGCCTTTCTCTTAAGGTATTCCATATTTTTGCTGATCAACTCACAGCGCTGCTTTACGCAGTCCGCACTTCTCCCCGGGTCAGGTAAGCCGTTAAATACACTGTCGGCAAGTCTTTCAAGATCTGTCTTTGCAACGTGCAGTCTGGTATCACTTGAAGCATAATAAATGTAGACCTCGTTCTTTTCGTTAACTACTGCACCATTTGTAAATACAACATTGCTTACATCACCGACTCTCTCTCCTGCGCGAGGTCCAAGTAAAAGTCCGCCCGGCTCTGCGATCACCTTTGAAGGGTCTTTAAGATCGGTTGCAAATGTATAAAGCACATACCTGAGTCCTGCTGCCGTGTTCCTTACTCCATGCGCTATATGTATCCATCCCCTGTCAGTCTTAATAGGCACAGCTCCGGCGCCATTTTTAACTTCAGTGATCTGGTGATACTTCCTTATACTTGTCATTTTTTCTTCGTCGATCACCGCTTTTTCTATATTGTCGCAAAGTCCAAAACCTATTCCCGAACCACTGCCTGTATTTATAAAATCATCCATAGGTCTTGTGTAGAATGCATACTTTCCGTTTACAAATTCAGGATGAAGCACAACATTTCTCTGTTGCGGAGAATGAAGTGTGACAAGGTCTGGCAGTCTTTCCCATTTATCAAGGTCTTTTGTCCTCACGATCCCTGCCTTTGCAACTGCCGCAGAAAGGTCATTGCTTGTCTTATCCTTGCTTTCTGAACAGAAGACGCCATAAATCCAGCCATCTTCATGCTTTGTAAGGCGCATGTCATACACATTAGTTTCTTCCGGATCAATATCCGGCAGTACAACAGGATAATCTCTGAATCTGAACCCATCTACAGGACTGTCGCTGTCTGCTACCGCAAAGAAGGACTTCCTGTCATTTCCCTCTACTCTTGCAACCAGATGGTACTTTCCATCAAGGTAAATAGCTCCGGAATTCATAACAGCATTGATTCCAAGTCTCTCTTCCATAAACGGGTTGGTTTCAGGATTTATGTCATATCTCCATAATACCGGAACATGGTCTCTTGTAAGAACAGGGTTCTCATACCTTTCAAATATTCCGTTATAAAACTTCATCGGGTTATTCTTCTTTGAAAGAAGTGCCTCCTGCTCATGCAGAAGTTCCTCATGACTTTTGCTTATCATATCTTTACCTCCACAAGTTCTGTATCATCTTACTCTACCTTAGCACATTCGCTGCGCGAATGCACAATTTTCAGCAAGAGAAGTACCATTCTGCCGTTGTGATACGGGCACTTCCACTCCTCGACTATCGGTCTGCCCTCTATCGGATCTCCATTTTCATCAAGCTCCCAGAACCACTCCGAGCCTTTCCTCTTATCAACGGAGTGTTCTTTTATATAAGCCCATTCAGCTGCAGCACAGTCTATATCCTTTTTGTCGTCATATTTTACCCCGTTCCACAAAAAGCCGTTCACTGTCTCTGCCTGAACCCACCAGATACGATTCTTCTTTTCAACGCCCTTTTCACATTCAGCAGGAAGTGAATTTCCATCAAAGATATTTTCACGAAGAGTAACTTCAAGGTCTCTTAAAGCGTCGGCACATTCGGTTGAAATATCTGCGAAATCACCTTCAAAACCTGCCTTAACTAAAACGTCCATGCCATAGTCAAGAAGCCATGATGATTCAATATCGTGTCCGTAGGACCAGAGATCAATAAGAGTATTCCAGTTCTTGTCAAAGAAAACTTCCTGCCTGTGAAGTTCTTTGTTGTAGACCTTTTCAATAAAAGTGTGAAGCATGTCTGTAAGCTCTTTTGCAAGTTTTTTGGCTTCATCCTTATATTCCTCTTTTCCTGTTACAGCACGCAGAAGCTCCGAATATCCTTCGTACACATGGAGAAGAGTATTCATTGTTCTTCCTGCCATAACCCCGTTCTCGGAAAGCTTTTCATTTGATGCAGGGGTAAAATCAACCGCAAAAGCCTCTCCATAGCCACCTTCATCGTGGCACTTTTCTTCTATTTTTTTATGAAGTCTAATAGCTGTCTCAAGCGCATCTTTTTTTCCGGTAAGTTCATAGAAGGCCGCCAGTCCGTAAATAGCAAATGCCTGAGCATATGTATGTTTTGTTGTGTCATAAGGCTTTCCATCATAGCTAAGAGACCAGAAAATTCCACCATTTTCCTTATCATAAAACTTATCTTTTAAAATTTTGTAGGCGTGCTCTGCTGCCTCGCCTAAAGCTTTTTCACAAATACCACCCTCTGCAAGGTCTTCTTTACTGATAATCCCATCTCTTACAGCAATAGCGGCTTTTGAAAAGAACCACAAAATGCGGCTGTTCAAGATTCCGCCTTTTACAGCTTTCATATCATCCTCAAGGTCATAGGACATGTAGCCCCTAAACCCCCCATTTTCACGATCGATCCTCCTGTACCAGAAAGGAATGATACAAGTGCAAAGGTGGCGTTTCATTTCAACAAAAATTCCCTCTATCTTTTTGCAAGTTTCCTTATCCATTCAGATCACCCCTTTACAGCTCCGGCGGCAATACCGCTATATATCTGCTTCTGACATAAAATAAAAACGATAAGAGCCGGCAAAAGTGAAATGATAACGCCTGCACAGATAAGATTGTACTGAGAACCCATAGGACCTACGAATACATAAAGGGAAGTTGCAAGAGTTCTGACCTTTGGACTTTGTAAATAAAGGTTTGCGCAATAGTATTCATTGTAAACAGACACTCCCTTTAAAATACATGCCGTTACAATGCCGGGTTTAAGAAGAGGCAGCAATATTTTCCAGTATATAGTCCAGTAGCTTGCCCCGTCCATTATCGCAGATTCATCAAGTGAAACCGAAATATTTTCCATAAACTGTATAAAAATGTATATCGAGATCACATCAGTTCCACACATCATTATGATGTAGCCATAAAGATGATTGATAAAACCAAGTCCGGACATGATATTGTAGACAGTTACCTGCATTGCAACCGCAGGAAGAAGGCTTGCAAAGAAAAACATATTTCTTATAAGCCCGTTTCCTGGAAAGGCGAACCTGTTAAGGACATAGGCAAGCTGTGTACCTATTATTACGGAAACCAAAAGCACGCAGATCATAACTATAAGTGAATTTATAAAAGCCTGTCCCATATTTGCCTGGTTGAAAGCTTTGATAAAGTTATCAAAATTAAGCCAGTTCTTCGGAAGTGTCATTACACTTGTCTGGCTGTATTCGTCAGAAGTCTTGAATGCTGTTATTATGCAGGATATAATAGGAATAACCGCGCAAAAACCAAAGAAAACTAATGAAACATATTCTATGATCGTCCAGATGATCATACCCGGTGTATATTTTTTTATTGTTTTCTCTCTGCTCATTTCAACCTGACACCCCTTTCTGCAGTCTGACATTTTCCCTGTTAAGCCTCTTCTGTGCCTTTTCTGCCTTTTTTCTTGCCTTCATAGCCTTGTAGCTTTCTTCGTCGCTTTCTGCATCTCTGAAAATATACTTGAAGAAAAGCTTCTGTAATATCGTGCAGGCAAAGATTATAAGGAGAAGGATGACTGCCATTGCAGAAGCAAGACCTACTTTCTGCGTTGTATGAGCAATCCTGTTCATGATAACAAAATAAGTTCCTGTGCCATTTGCTCCGTCAGTGATCACATAAGGCTGTTCAAATGCACTGAGAGACCCTGTGATAGAAAGGATCACATTAAGTGTGATTATTGTCCTTATCGATGGAAGGATCACATATTTAAACTGCTGGAACTTATTGGCTCCATCAAGTTCAGCCGCCTCATAAAGAGAAGTGTCGACCGACATGATAGCACCTATAAATAAAACCATATTCTGACCAAAATATCTCCATACACTGGTACCGACGAGGGACCAGTTATTTATCCTCTGATCTTTCAGCCAATATGGAAGATTTTCAAGTTTAAATCCTAACGCTTGAAGAAGCGAATCTAGCACGAATCCGTGAGTAAAGAAAAATTTAAAAATAAAACCTATGGCAATACCGCTTATCAGCAAAACTCTTTGCTTCCCCATTTGTCTCTGAAACACTTGAAGAGCTCTTTGCTGTAGTGCCGTTTGCAGAAGTGCTGCTTTCTGAACCATTCCCCCCGCAAGCTGTAAGCGAAAGAATCATTGCCGATACAACTGCGATACTTAATACTTTTTTGTACATTGCTAAACCTCCTTAAATTTTGCTTTCTTTTTAAGCTAAGTTTATTATACAACATAAACATAAATAAATGTATACTTAATTAGCTAATAACTCAATAAACTATACTATATACAAATTTAAAGCAGTTAATTTGTGCATTTTGCACAAATTTCTTGCAAGGTTTTTCATTATTTTGCTTTTTCAGGACAATAAAAAAAGCAGGCATAAATCTTATACCTACCTTTTTATAAGTTAATTTATGTTGAAATTATTCTATTATTGCAGCATCAGGCTTTGCATTTGACCTTACCTGATGCTGCACTCTGCCAGTCAGCAAGAGCGTTTATCATGGCCTGCTAGTCTTTTTTAATATCCCTCACACTCTCCTTTTCAATAAGACAGCCGCTCACTACTGAAAGTCCGCTGTGATAAGGTCTTTTCTCTATCTTATGAATAACATTTGACACTGCTTTCTTTGCCATTTCCTTTATATTCACTTCATAGGTTGTAATAGGAATATCACATAATCCCGGATACAGGTAATTATCATAACCGCATATTGAAATATCTTCAGGAACCCTGTAGTCCTCCATTCTCAATCTCTTTATAAGAACGCTGGCAGCAAGATCACAATTGCACACAAAGCCTGTCGGCATATCTTCACGAGAAGGCAAGACCAGTTCTTCAGGAGAATACATCTCTCCTGTATTTATATCTCTGTCATCAACCTGTATTACTTCATCTGCCCTTTTTCCGTGCTCCATTAAGGACTTTGTATACCCTAAAAACCTGTCTGTGATAGACTCCGTTGCAAGAATGGTCCCAACAAATCCTATCTTTTCATGTCCCTTGTTAAAGAGGTGATTAGTAAGATAATAGCTTCCATAATAACTGTTTGAAATAACTGCATCAGCTTCCGAATCTTTCGTGGAAAAATCAAGGTATACAGTCGGTAGTCTTTTTATCCCCTCAAGCATATTAAGATATTCATCAGAAAGCTTGCCTATAACTATCAGTCCATCTGCCTTGTGGTCTGCAATAAGTCTTGGAGTCACACAGTTTTTTTCATCGTCCATCATAACCTTTTCCATGAAAATATAGCTTCCGCGGTCCATTGCAATTTCTGCTGCCTGCTGATACAGCTGAAAATAAAATGAATCATATTTGCCAAGATACTTCTCCGCAATAAGAACTCCTATATTATAGCTTCTAGGTTCTGCTGAATCTCTGTGAAGGCGCTCAGACCTGTGGTATCCAAGTTCATCCGCTATGCTCATTATCTTATCGCGCATTGCATCGCTCACACCCTTCTGACCGGAGAGTGCCTTGGATACCGTTACTGTACTTACCCCTACCTTCTTTGCTATATCTGCAAGACGAACTGATTTCCCCATTTTATTTCCTTTCTTCCAAACAAAAATAAGCTATGATCAATGTTGCTTTGATTATAGCTTATTTTTTAACTATTTACAAGCTAATTTTTAACTTTATTTTTCAGATATCCTTTCTGTTCTTTAGCAAGTATAACTTTTTCGTTCATGGCGAAATTTATAAAATCTTCAAGGTATTCATGTCCGACCATTTTTCCATCAGCTGTATATTCGCGCACATAAGGTATGTAAAATCCATTATTTACAGAGAAATCTGCCCACAAAAGAAAATATGCACACCTGTAGTCCGAAAGAACCTCCAACATCCTGCAATACCAGTTTTTAACCTGATTCTCATTTCTGTGAACGGCAGTCTGAAGGTCATTTTTATCAGCATTTGCCGCAAGACCCGTTTCAGTAAGTGCCATTATCTTTCCATGAATCTTCGCAAAATCGCTTAAGGCATCAAGCTGTTTTCTAAACTCGGCAAACCACTCCTTATCGCTGAAATCCTGTGTCCTCTCATAAGTGTCAATTCCCACTATATCCACAATATCATCGCCCGGATACCTCATTGCATATTCATCCGCAGTCCTGTTTTCATTACTTGGACTATAAGCGTAAAGCAAGTTATGCAAACCGCTTTCTTTCATATATTCACAGGTATACCTGAAAACCTTCTTAAACCGCTCATCCGAGCAGAAAGCCTGCCCCCACCAGAACCAGCTGCCTGTATTTTCATGAAATGGTCTGAATACGACCGGTCCATGCACCTCTTTTAAAAAGTCTACCATCATATCAAGATAGGCTCTATAGACTTCATTCAGGTCTTCGCCCGGAAGTATCCGGTTCATAGTATCACCCTCAAGCCTGTTTGGTGAATATCCTGTAAAGTCATATCTTGCATATAAAGGATCTTTTTTGCTGTCGTAATAAGGGTCTTCTTTAACAAAGGCAAAGTTTGGCATGTGGGCTGAAAGTGTTACTATCCCCCCTTTTTCCATGATATGATCTGCAAGCCTTGCCGCCGCAAGAACATTTGCCTTCTTTCTTCCATACTTACCTATATCAATCCGCTCATAAGCATATTTCGGGCATAACTCATTATTATATCTTTCAACAGAAAACTCCATGCCGGTAAGAGCAAGTGCATCCATACCGACAATTCCTGTTATCGAACCCGTAATATCTTCTGTATCTGAAAGTGAAAATGCATTACCTAAAAGTCCAGTCTGTCCAGCTTTATCCCATGCATCATTCTGATGTCCGAAGATGATATTCTCTGACTTGGCAGTATTTTTAAGATAACTGTACAACCTTTTTACCGCCGGCTCTGCAACACTGTCACAACACATAGCTTCGGATACATTATCTTCTTTAAATCCCTTGCAGACCGCTGGAATCTTCTTTTCACTCTTTAGTAAATTTCCATCAACAGTAAAAAGACTTTCCTCTTCCTTTCCTGAGGCAATTACAGATACAAGGTAAAAAGGCAATGGTGCATCCTTTGGCGCATCTGTAAGCATTATTGAAATGTGATGCACTGCATACCTTCCATGTTCAAGAACTGTAGTAAGACAGAGTTTATCTCCCCATGTCTCATCAAAGGCTGTATCAAGCACAAGAGGATTTTTTGTATCGCCATCTATGACAACCAAAGCCTTCTGTGCTGGTCTTTTGACTGTCCTTCTGTACTGAAGCCCTATGCAGGAAGCCTTTATATCAAATTCAAAACTTGCACCGGTATCAGTTGCCTTCCAACCATTTTTAAAAATATCCGTTATATCCCTCTGTTCTTCAAGGTCCTCTGTAAAGCCTTTTATCTCTGTCACCTTAAAAAGCCCCGGGTGATTTTCCTGTATCTCTGTAAGTTTTCTTGGCTGTATCCTTACTGAATTCTCATATTCATTAGGAGTTTCAGGAATTGGAAGTAAGTTTTCCTCTAACGCTCTGTCTGCGTTTATCTCCTCTTGCCTTCCGCTTGCAAGTTCCTTCAAACCTTCTGCAATGATTCCTGCAACAAGTCTGTGTCCTTCATCCGAAGGGTGAAGCCCATCTTTAGAATAAGGCTTCCAATCCTTATTTCCCAGCGAATATGCCATAAACAGAGTATTTTTTATGCTTATGCAAGGTAAATTGTAACGTCTTCCGATCGATGAATGAATCTCCTCTGCACTGTGTCCATCTTCATAAAACATGTTGTGGACAAGCACAAGGGCTGGTTTCTTTTTGGCTGATAAGATCCTTCTTACAAGTCCCTCATAAGTTTCCTTAAAGTGCGGTGTATTCTCGTCATTTACAGAAAATTCAAGAAAGACAATATCCGGCTTGAAACAAAGCAGATCATCCTCCACTCTGGCGCAGGCAAACTGCGAGTCCGTTGCCCCGATTCCTGCGTTTACATAAGAAAAATCCGCATGGCAAAATGTATTGCAAAACCAATCGAAAACTCTTTTAGCGTAACAGAGACTCGGATCAGATGCCCCTGAACCCATAGTTATAGAGCCACCCAAAAATCCAACTGTATAGTGTCCGCCTTTTTTAGCTTTATCAAAAAGCATTTCAACCTGCGAACTGTCCCCGTAATTCACGATTCCATCCTTAAAATTGATATTTAAATCACTCATAGTTTTCTCCTGCTTTATTATCATTTATTACGCTTTGCCACTCATTGTACTATTTAGCTTTAATTAAGTATAATTACTTTCATTTTTAATTCAATAGAAATTAAGTAATTAATTCGCATTCGCGCAGCAAATGTGCCAAGTATCAGCGTGGCTGATACAGAACGTACCATGATAATTGCCTTTGGCAATGGTAAGCGATACAGAAATTTTGTCCTGTAGTCTCCTCTTGCTCTTTACAGACCAAGGTAGTAAAATAAAAAGGATTGTGTCTATAACTGTAACTGTTTCAACGTACAGACAGCCTTATCAGACAGGCAAAGCTCTGTACTGTGAATAAAACTATAAAGAAAAGTTCGAAATATAATTTCAAACTTTCATCGGTGCTGCTGCAGGCACAGCACCGATTGGCACCATGCCTGCGGCAAGGCGCATACATGATACTTTCAGTAAGTAATGTTTCAAAAGAGTTTGTAACCGGACCGGTTCTTAAGTCCGTTTCATTTCATGTAAATGAACATGAACATGTAGCTATCGTCGGCGTGAATGGAGCCGGCAAATCCACTCTCCTTAAAATAATCATGGGAGAAGAAAACGCAGATGAGGGCATCGTAACCTTTTCAAAAGATACAACTACCGGTTATCTTGCTCAGAACCCAGCCCTCGATTCAACCGATTCTATCTACAACATAATGATGGAGACTAAAAAGGATGTAATAGAACTTGAACACACCATGCACGACATGGAAAAGCAGATGAAGGCAGCCTCAGGGGAAGCTCTTACCAAGCTTTACGACGATTACGCCAAAGTGACCCATGCCTTCGAGCAGGCAAACGGTTACGCCGTAAAAAGTCAGGTAACCGGAATATTAAAGGGTCTTGGCTTTTCCGAGGAGGAATTTGACACACCTGTAAATACTCTTTCCGGAGGTCAGAAAACAAGAGTTTATCTCGGCCGCATTCTTCTTGCAGAACCAGATATCATTTTCCTCGACGAGCCTACAAACCACCTCGACATGTCCTCGATAGAATGGCTCGAAGGCTACCTTCGCGGTTACAAAGGGGCTGTTGTGATCGTAGCGCATGACAGGTATTTCCTCGACCGCGTAGCAGACAAGGTCGTTGAAATAGATATGGGACACGCTGAAACTTTTATAGGAAACTATTCCACCTACGCCGTTAAAAAACGTGCCGAAAGAGAAGCAAGAATAAAAGCTTACCTTAATCAGCAGCGTGAAATAGCTCATCAGGAAGCAGTTATCGAAAAGCTCAAATCTTTCAACCGGGAAAAGAGTATCAAGCGTGCTGAAAGTCGTGAAAAGATGCTCGATAAGGTAGAACGCCTTGAAAAGCCTGTTGAAATAGATGACCGCATGAAGATAGAACTCACTCCACATGTTCAAAGTGGAAATGATGTCCTTACAGTTACAGGTCTTTCAAAAAGCTTCGATGGCAAGCACTTATTTGATAATATAGATTTTGAAATAAAGCGCGGCGAAAGAGTTGCCATAATAGGAAACAACGGTACTGGGAAAACAACCATTTTAAAAATAATAAACGGCCTTCTGCCTCAGGATTCAGGTGAAATAGAACTTGGCGCCAAGGTAATGATCGGTTACTACGATCAGGAACACCAGGTGCTTGACCACTCAAAGACTCTCTTCGACGAGCTTCAGGACACCTATCCTTATCTTAACAACACAGAGATAAGAAATGTTCTTGCTGCCTTTCTTTTCACCGGAGATGATGTCTTTAAGCTTATCCGCGACCTGTCTGGTGGCGAAAGAGGTCGTGTTTCACTCGCAAAGCTTATGCTCTCCGAGGCAAACTTCCTTATCCTCGATGAGCCTACAAACCACCTCGATGTTACAAGTAAGGAAATCCTTGAGGAGGCACTGAACACCTACACAGGCACAGTTCTTTATGTAAGCCACGACAGATACTTTATAAATCAGACTGCAACAAGGATCCTTGACCTCACAGATGGAAAACTTCTTAATTATATAGGTAATTATGACTATTACCTTGAAAAGAAGCAGTATATCGAGGCAGCTGCAGGAATAAGTGCACAGGAGACAGGAAAAGGGATAATGGGTGTAGATCCCGCCACCAAAAAAGACGCAGGCGAAAACATTTCAACCGGAAGGCTTTCCTACGAAGAACAGAAGGCAATCGAGCGCGAAAGGCGTAAAAAGGAAAATGCCCTTAAGGCCTGTGAAAGTGAGATAGCAAAGCTTGAAGCTCGTGAAAGTGAGATAGACACTCTCCTCTCAGACCCTGCCCTTGGCACAGATCTTCCAAAGCTTACCGAGCTGACCAAAGAAAAGACTGCAATAGACAAAAAACTTGAAAAACTCATGGAGCAGTGGGAGGAGCTTTCAGAATGAATTACAGGGTGATAACCAAGAAATGGGATGTGCAATCTCCCGCCCTTGTTCACGAGATAATCTCCCCTGTAACAAAGGACAGGCTTTACCCCTCTGTATTTGGATCCTTTACCTTAAAAGGCAGTCCTCTGGTTGAAATGAGCATTACAGACGAAACTATTTACAAAGAATTTAGAGCTGCATCAAAAGATTTTCCAAAAGAAACCTGTTTTTTGATCGTTCTTCCATCCCATTTATCAGAGAAAGAAGTAGTTGAAAAAAAACGGGAGCTTTCATGCGAGGCTCAAAGGATCGTAGATAAAATATCTCAGATCACAGGAACAGAAAAAGCCTTAGAAATAGAAAGAAGTCTAAAAGAAGAACTTATCCCTGCGCTTACAGATGAATATAACTTTTCTGTAACTGAACAGAATGATCTTTATGAGCTTTTATTTTACGCAAAGACTTTAAATATAGACATGCAGGGCCTTATAGACGAAGGAAAGAAGTTTGTCAATCCTGTACACAAGGGAAAATTAGCCAGAAAGGAATTTATAGATGGCATTAGAAGATATCTTGTCTAAGCCTTTTTCGCACATATATATAGAAGAAGATGCGAGGAATGACGATACAACAAAGGCAATACTTGCCCACTTCCCTTATGCCGTTCAGATTCCTATAAGGCATTATAAGGATGTATTCACCCCAGCCGGTCAGAATATCGTTTTACAAAAAAAGATTCCTTCTCTTATCCTTGCAAAAAAAGCAGGCAGGCTCGTGTACAAGGGCGCTCCTGTCTGTCAGGATTTCGGAAATGAATGGTTTTATTACACTTCAAGCATAATGAACTGCTGCTATGACTGTGAATACTGCTACCTGCAAGGCATGTATCCGAGTGCAGATATAGTTATATTTACAAATATCACAGATATCTTTACTGAAGTAGATGAATTATTAAAAGAGCACCCCGTATATCTTTGTATCTCTTACGATACTGACCTTTTAGGGCTTGAAGGTCTTACAGGATATGTAAAGAAATGGATCGAATTTGTGAGTCCTCGCCCGAACCTTTTAGTTGAATGCCGTACCAAAAGTGCCGGAAGCAGTATACTGAAAAAATATATAGACGAAGGACTAAAAATTCCCGAAAACTTTATAATGGCGTGGACCTTATCTCCGGACAAGATCAGTGCAAATTACGAACATGGCACACCTTCCCTTTCCATGAGATTTAACGCTTTAAAGGAGTGTACAGACCTTGGCATTTCAACGAGAATCTGCTTCGATCCAATTTTGCTTGTACAGGATTGGGAAAAGAATTATGAAAGGCTCATAGATGAAACCTTCAGCAAGATAAACCCTGACAAAATAAGGGATGTCAGCTGCGGTGCATTTCGCGTAAGCAAGGGCTATTTATTGAAAATGAGAAAGCGCCGCCCCCTCTCATCTGTCACAAGATTTCCTTATATGAATGAAAACGGGACCTGCTCCTATGGAAGTAAAAAAGATGCTGAGATCATCGAGTATATGACAAAGCTTCTTTTAAGATACATAGATAAAGATAAGATATTTATATGGAAATAGTGCACTAAGTATCAAAATTTACTCCAGTACAAAAACTCCCCATGTTAAAACATGGGGAGTTTTGATAAAGTACACATTATTCTGCAAGTACACTCTTTACTTCATTCCTCCAGAACTCATCATACCAGAGGATAAGGCTGTATACAGTCCATACTCTTGTCATATCCTTGTGAACACCGCTCTTGTGGTCATCAATAAGTTTATTTATCTCATCTCTCTTAAAGAAAAGATCAGCCGTACTTGAATTAAAAGCCTCTTTAACCTGATCATAGTACTTATCTTCACAAAGCCAGTCTGAAAGAGGTACAGGAAAGCCCAGTTTCTTTCTTTCCGCATTCTTTTCAGGAAGCTGTCTCATTGCAGCCCCCCTTAAGGCAACCTTTGTAGTCTCTCCGCTTATTCTGTACTTTGTAGGGATCTTCACAGCAAGCTCAAGCATCCTCTTGTCAAGGAACGGAACACGAAGTTCAAGTGAATTTGCCATGCTCATACGGTCTGCCTTCTGAAGGATATCATACTGCATCCATGTATTTATATCTGCATACTGAAGACTTGTAACCTCATCAAGGTGGCTCGTTTCATCAAAATACTTCTTTGTGTAGTCAGCCGGGTCAACACTTCTTATGCTGTCAAGAAGATACCTGTCGCGGTCCTTACCATAATGGAAGACATAATTATTGCGCATATATCTCTGGTAAGGCTTCATAGCACCGCGGATAAGGAAGTTGTGTCCCTTTATATCCGGGAACTTCCTTGCAACTGCTGCCCCCGCCTTCCTTAATGGAAGTGGGATCTTCGAGTAGTCCATAAAATGACCGCCCTGCAGATACATAGGATATCCGCCAAAAAGCTCATCTGCACCCTCTCCGGAAAGCACTGCCTTAACATACTTTCTTGCATTTTGTGCAAGGAAGAAGAGCGGCACCTCAGAAGGGTTCGGAAGCGGCTCATCCATGTAGTACTGAATCTTGGCAGCCCAGTCAAAATAGTCATCTGCAGAAACAAGGTTGCTTATATTTTCAACACCAATTGCCTTCGAAAATTCTTTAGCATAAGGAAGCTCACTGTACTTCTTCTCCTCATAACCTACAGAGAAGCTGTTTACATCCTTCATCACCTTGCTTACTTCTTTAAGGGTGTAGCTTGAATCCACACCGGAAGAAAGAAAACATCCAACCTTTACATCCGCAAATTTATGCACCTTTACAGACTCTGTAAAGGTCTCCTGAATAAGGTCTTCCCATTCTTCAAGACTCTTTGACTGATCAGGCTCATACTTTATAGAATAATAACGCTTTACTGAGAGCGAACCATTTTCATACTCAAAATAATGGGCAGCAGGAAGCTTGTATACATTCTTAAAAAGGGTCTCATCGCATGGAACATACTCAAAACTCATATAATCAGGTATACGATCAAAATTAACTTCCTTTTCAAATGCAGGATGCTCAAGGAATGACTTTATTTCTGACCCGAACATAAATTCGCCCTTTTTCTGATAATAGTAAAAAGGCTTTATCCCAAAAATATCACGCGCGCCAAAAAGCTTCTTTGTCTTCTTATCAAATATAACAAATGCAAACATTCCACGAAGACGGTCGAGCATGTCCTTGCCCCACTCTTCATAACCATGTACAAGAACCTCTGTATCCGCCTTTGTTGCAAATACATGTCCCTTGCTTATGAGCTCATCTCTCAATTCGCGGAAATTATATATTTCACCATTAAAAACTACTATAAGAGTGCCATCCTCATTTTTCATCGGCTGGACGCCACCCTTAAGATCTATAAGAGAAAGTCTTCTGAAGCAGACTGCATAGTCGTCATCAGCATAAATCTGCTCATCATCAGGGCCCCTATGAGCAATACGTCTTCCCATAGCCCTTGCTATTCTTTCGTTATCTCTTTTTTCGGAATCAGGTATAAATCCTGCAAAACCACACATATATAAAGTCTCCTAATCTATAGTAAGCGAAGAAAATAATTGCGGATAAAGTTTGCTCTATCCAGTCCCGAAACTCCCTTTGCCATAGTAAAGTATAATGCCATAAAGAAGAAAAAGCAAGCCAGATAGACAATCTTCATGAAAAGCGTTATAATAATAATGATATTTTGAATTTTAGCTATTTTTAAGTGAGGTAACATGTCAACAAGATCAGTTCCAAGAAGGCGAGCCCGCAGTTTTATCATACAGGGAAGTATTCTCGCCTTTGCTTCAATACTTGTAAGGCTTATAGGTCTCATCTACCGTATCCCTATGACCCGTATCCTTGGTGATGAGGGCATGGGCTATTATGGTTATGCCTTTGAGGTTTACAATCTTTGCTTTATCATTTCTTCATACGGTATGCCAATGGCTGTCAGCAAACTTGTCGCCGGCTATACAGCCAAAAGAGAATATCGCAGCGGTTATTATACTTTTATCGGCGCTCTTATCGTTGCCTCCATCACAGGCGGTTTCCTGTCACTGGCAGTTTATTTTGGAGCCGGATTTATTTCCTCAAATCTCCTTGCCAATGCAACAATAGCAATACCACTAAAAGTTCTTGCACCAACCATATTCATATCCTCCATACTTGGCGTTGTCAGAGGTTTTTTTCAGGGAAAGGGAACAATGGTTCCTACTGCAGTTTCCCAGCTTCTTGAACAGATCGTAAATGGTATAGTTTCCGTTGTTGCAGCTTATTACCTTGAAAAGGCACACAGTGTATCTCCGGATATTTCAGCCTATGGAGCAGCCGGCGGAGTTACCGGTACAGGTATGGGTGCTTTCTTCGGACTTGTATTTTTGGTTTTCCTGCTTGTAGTAAACCTGCCAATGTTCCAGCGACAGGTAGTACACGACAACCACAGGAAAGAAGCCATGAGTGACCTTGTTAAAATGCTTCTTGCAACAGTCGTACCTGTAATGTTAAGTCAGGTTCTGGTGCGCAGCAACGGCATAATAGCAATGACACTTTTCAACCATATCACAAAGCAGAAAAAACTGTCTCCTTCAGCAAGTACCTCTCTTTACGGTATTTACGAAAGTAAATATCTCCTTCTCATGAATATCGTTACCGGTATTACAAGTGCGATCACAACGGCTATGATTCCTTCCATTGTGGCGGCACATGAGACCGGAGATAAGATTGCAGTTGAAAGCAAGGCTAATATTGCACTTAAGTTTAATCTTTTGATCGCCATACCATGTACATTCGGGTTTGCCTTCTTAGGTCGCCCTATCGTAAGGCTTCTCTTTGGAGACAATTCTCCTATCATAAGAAGTACCATGTTTCTTGGTGCTGCCGCCTGCACACTGTACACCTTATCAGTGCTTTTCAACACGATAATACAGAGTACCTATAAGATGATGATACCTGTAAGGAACTCGGCAATTTCCATAGTAATAGATGTCATTGCTCTCTTCCTTATGCTGCAGTTTTCAGACAAGTATCTTTTCGCTCTAGTCATAGGAAATCTCATCCTTCCATTAGTAGTTATCGCTTTGGATATGATAACCTTGCGAAAAGACCTTCATATACGCTTTGAACTGGTACGTTCGTTGATAATACCAACTATCTCTTCTGTCATAATGTCAGTAGTAATGATAATCGTATATAAAGCTCTGGAATCTGCCCTGCACTATGCCATCGCGCTTATAGCCGCAATCTTTATAGCTATAGTGATATACTTCGTATGTGAACTGAAATTCGGTGGAATCACCGAAAAAGAGTTAAGAAGTGTTCCAAAAGGAACTGCTGTTATACACATAGCAAAAAAATTCAGATTGTTATGATCTACTAAACAAAAGCGCTCACCTTGATATAAGGTGAGCGCTTTTATTATGCAATGTATTTTTCTACTTCCTTTAAGTCCTTTGCAACAGCATAGACAAGCTTTTTGGTCTCCTCATCAGGTTCAGTAAGATCAGGCACCATAATAACAGGAATACCGGCTCTGTGTGCAGAAAGGACTCCATTCGGTGAATCCTCAAGAGCAAGACACCTTTCAGGTGCAAGCCCAAGCCTGTCGCAGGCATAAAGATAAACATCCGGATCTGGCTTTCCATTTTCAACCATAGAACAGCTTATCATTTCATCAAAACTGCCGCAAAGCCCTACCTTTTCAAGATACTCTGTAGTCCTGTCAAGGGCGGTTGCTGTCGCCACAGCACACTTTATACCCTTTTCTTTAAGGAAAGAGAGAAGATGCTCCACATAAGGCTTCTTTTCAATAGGATGAGTTTTAAAATACTCTGCCATTATCTCTTTTCTTCGTTCACGTATCTTAAAATAATCGCAATCCTCTCCGTACATTTTCTTAAGAAGAGGCCCTGCATACTTTGCACTGTTGGAACGAAGCAAAAGCTGCTCCTCGTATGTCATGTTGTAGCCAAAGTCCTTTGCCGCAGCTATCCAGCAGATATTGTACACCTTTTCCGTATCAAGGATAAGTCCATCCATATCAAAAAGTACCGCATCTATTGAAAGCATCTTTTTTCTCCTGTAATTATTTTTTTACATCGCTAACCATTAAAGTATACCCTTTAAAGCCCCCTCTTACAAGCCCTAAGTTTTATAGTTGCACCCCTTGCAAAACACTTAGATTATGTTAAAATGTTCAAGTGTCGGTATCAACATTATTCATTTCGTTTGCGATGCCGCCTATCCTTATAAAAGTCGGAGATACCAATGTCAAAATTAAAACGTGATCCAATCCTTGCTGTATCGCTTGCCTTAGCGATAGCATCCTGTTTTCTCATCTTTCCGGATGAGAAATATGCTTCCTATATAAACTGGAAGACCCTCTCACTCCTTTTTTCCCTTATGGCTGTTACAGCCGGAATGAAATCAATAGGAGTATTTGACAGACTTGTAAATGCTCTTCTATCACACATCCACAGCCTGCGCCTTATTTCAATCCTGATCGTGCTCATTTCAACCTTTATGTCCATGTTTCTTACAAACGACGTAACGCTTGTAACTCTGGTTCCATTTACAATACTTCTCTTTAATGAAACGGACTCAAAAGGGCTAAGAAACACGCTTATAATGGAGACCATAGGAGCAAACCTCGGTTCCATGCTGACCCCCTTCGGCAATCCACAGAACCTTTTCCTCTACACCACCTATGGCATATCTTTTTCAGGCTTTATCATGTTCATGCTGCCTTATTTCCTGCTTTCACTCATGATAATCCTTGTAATGACACTGATAGTATCACCAAAAGGTGAAACAGGACAAGTTCAGACAAGCATGAAAGGTCCAAAGATGGATTACCTGCGCTTTGCAATTTATTTATCCCTTTTCTTCATTGCAATACTTTCTGTTGCAGGCTTCATAGACCACATAATTGTCTTTGCAGCAGTTATTATCGCAATGTTGCTTTTAAGCCCACATGTCCTTGCAAAGGTCGATTATTCGCTTCTCCTTACCTTTATATTTTTCTTCATATTTATAGGAAATATAGGAAGGCTGCCTGCTGTCAGTACATTTTTAAAATCAATTGTCACAGGACATGAAATGCTGACAGGCATTATTGCTTCGCAGTTTGTCAGTAATGTTCCCGCCGCTATTCTTCTGTCAGGATTTACAGACAACGGCAAGGCACTTCTCCTTGGCACCGACATAGGCGGTCTCGGCACCATAATCGCTTCCATGGCAAGTGTGATCACTATAAAGCAATATTCAAGACTTGGTGGAAAGACAGGAAAATATCTTATAACCTTTACCATCTTAAATGTCATCGCCCTCGCCATTTTAACCATATTCGCCCTAAGTCAGGGAATATGTTGAAATAAACTCATGCATATCATCTGCCGGTGCCAGATTCCTTTAGCACCGGCTTTTTTCTTATGTCTGAGAAGACCTGCTTCGAACATTTAGCATTCATAGCATATCCAATAATAGGATGTGCTTTTCATGCAATACCTACAAATTCCAGCCATTCGATCTGTTAATCCCGTCAATAGCTTTCTTGGAGCACCTATGTTATAATACTACTCGTTTAGTTCTCTAAACATCTAAAAATCTAATCTCTAAAAAAAACTTTATTAATTTCCAAAACACTACTATAATATAAGGAGAAGTATATATGAGTACTGAATTTAATACAGATGATGGTGTATCGGTAAATCGAGAGGTAAAAGACGAACTGTTCAGATTTATCTTTATAGCTCCAGAGAACAAGCCTCACCTCCTGTCTCTCTATAACGCCCTCAGCGGCAAATCATACACCAACCCGGACGATTTAATAATAACCACACTCGAGGATGCCATTTTCATCAACATGAAGAATGACCTTTCCTTCCTCATTGATGGGGAAATGTCACTTTTTGAACATCAGTCAACCTATAACCCAAATATGCCGTTACGAGGATTTCTTTACTTTGCTCATCTCTACGATAGCTATTTGTCAAGTATAAACAAGGACCTGTATGGTAATACCCTTGTCAAAATACCATCGCCAAGATACATAGTCTTTTATAACGGCCTTGATAAGAATGTTACGGATGAAATGGATCTGCACTTATCAGACGCTTTTACAGGTGATAATGATAACGGCAACTTTGAGTGGACTGCAAAAATCCTCAACATCAACAACGGACACAACGAAAAGCTCATGAAGCAGTGTGCGGCTCTATCAGAATATAGCCAGTTCATAGCTGACTTCCGTATCAAGCTTCACAGCGGTGCTCCAAAAGAAGAAGCCGCCATTTACGCTGTTGACAATGCTATCAGGCGTCCGACTCTTGGAAAATTTTTCTTAAAAATGAAAGGAGATGCATACAGTATGCTGCTAACAAAATATGTCAGTAATGAAGAATATGAAGCCCGTAGATATGAAGAGGGCATTGCCGAGGGTATCGCTAAGGGCCATGCTGAGGGCTACGACCTCATGGTAGAAGTTGTTACCAAATTGAGGAATGGTGAAAGTGAAGCAGATTTACGCAAGGAATACCCCGATGAACTCGTCGATAAGGCACTTATTTTAAAATAAATACTCACTTTGCTATAAACTGCCGGTGTCTTCACGATTTCAGCAAGTCTTTTATCTGATGTGAAAATACCGTCTATCCTATTGATGCACCGGTACTTTGTATCTTGGCAGCTTCAAGCATGGTGGTTAGATCATCTGCAGTTGCCTCCATAAATAGTTCTTGCTTGCCCTTATGCTCATGAATTGTCGCTATAAGCTGAATAATATCAGATGTAATAAGTTTCTCTGGTGCAGATTTATAATCAAAAATTCTCACTATATTCTCCTTCATTTCTCATTAATCTCCATCATAATACAAATAAATGATGGAGATTAATGAGAGAATTTTCTTCATTCAGATCCTCCGTAAGAAATACTCCAAGAGTCTCGTTGAAAAAACACTTGTTGATTGTCAAGTAAAAATTGACCCTTTCCAAAGGGGCAAAACAAGTAGAAGTAGAGCCCAGTTAGTGTAACTATTATGAGAAGTTAACACAAAAAGCTATACCATAACACTATCCCAATCAAAATCTAATCTTTCGATATCTTCCTCGGTAAGTTCATTACCCATCTGAACTTCAATAATATGTAAATCAATTTTTCCTGCTTTAACCGCATGCTTCATTCCTGGCTTAATATATGCTGTCGAACCTCTACTAATCTCATACTCTACGCCATCCAAAATAACAATTCCTTCCCCATCCGTAATCGTCCAGTACTCTGATCTATACCTGTGAATCTGGTAACTGATATGTTTACCTGCTTTAATCACAAGATGCTTGGTCAAACTATTCTGACCATCATCACTTCTCCTATAATCTAGAACTTGATAATCACCCCAAGGTCTCTCCTCATACATAGGTCTGGCATCAGTCACGTAACTCTTCAGCTTTGTGCTGACCTCTTTGTCTGTAACAAGAATACCATCCGGCGTAGCTGCGATTGCCATGTTATGACATCCAAGGGCTATTAGAGGAATCTGAAGTTCATTTATGACATGTGTATTACTACAATTATCTATCAAAGCATTTCCACTTACAAGATCAGACATAGCTTCAGTCATTGTATTCCAAGTTCCAATGTCCTTCCACTGTCCTGAAAAGCATAAAACAGCTATATCAGATTCATTCTCTACAACCGCATAATCAAAACTAATTTTAGGTAAAGTTTCGTATTTTTCAAAAAGCCATCTATAATTGCAGGTGCCAAAAAGTTTCTGCGCTTTGTTCAGAATGTAACTCAGCTTGAATGCAAATATTCCGCCATTCCAGAGCGCGCCTTGATCAATATACGCCTTAGCCTGCTCAGTAGATGGTTTTTCCTTAAATGATGCAACTCGTTCTATCTTATCTGATAAAGCAATATGTCCTAATTCATCTTTCTTCTCTGGAATAATATATCCATACTTTTCACTTGGATATGTAGGTTCTATACCCATTAAAGCAATATGCCTGCTACCATTTTTAACCATTTTATCTAACTGCTTTAATGCTTGAAAATAGTCATCTTCGACAAATGCATCCACTGGGCAAACTATCACTGGTTCATCAAGATTAATGTTCTTCATTTCATGAAGATATGCCGATGCCAATACAATAGCCGGAAATGTATCTCTCCTACAAGGCTCTACTGAAATTCCCACATCCTCTCCAAGCTGTGCCCTAATACTGCTCACCTGGTTCTCAGATGTGGCAAAGGTCACACTTGACTCTGGAGATATACTAATAAGCATTCTGTACATCCGCTGTACCATCGATTCATAAGATCCATCAGGCAACTTAAAAATCTTCAGAAACTGTTTTGATCTTACCTCATTTGACAATGGCCATAATCGTTTACCGGAACCTCCGGATAGAAATATTACATTCATTCAAATCAATCCTCATTACAGCAGTTGAATCAATTAATAGATCTACGTTTTTTATCATATAAAATTGCTTTAATTCAAATATTGACTAAAAAAAACATCGTTTCACTAATAAACATGCGCCTCTAAAAAACATTATTGATTCTGTCATATCTGCTATTTTAGAAGCTCTCGAACTAATTTTAGATATTTCCGATAATGGTCGTCCACTGCATACACGCTCACAAATTAAACTCAAAAAATTATAAGCAGATACTTTAGAATCGGCATATGAAACATCATAAAATTCATGACAAAAAGAAGTTTCTAAATCCTCTATGATGTATATCCCACCTGAAGGCAATATATCATATAAATATTCTAAACAAAGAATCTGATGGCTCCAAATATGTGATGCATCATCAATTATAATTTGAGGTCTATAATTTCTTAACTTTAGAATATTATCTATATTTGATAAATCAGTAATCTCAATTTTAATATTTTCATTTTGATATCCTCTGCATTTTTCATCAATATCTACGCCAATAATTGTTGAATTATAAAAATAATTAGCCCACATTTGAAGACTTGCCCCATTGAAAACTCCTAATTCTAATCTTACATTCTTCTTCTCCCTATATCTATGTAAAAAAAGCTCATATTTATTTAAATAATTATGAGAAAGACTGCTCTTATCTGTACAACTCTGCACTCCCAATTTGTCAAGCTCAGTCAATTCATTATAAAAATCACCACTTGAATTTACGGGCATGCGTTTTTGAAAATAATTAATAACCTTATAATTAGTAATAGCCTTTTCATTAACATTTTTAATCACATCACTAACTTTTTCTTCTGTAACTGCAATTAAAAGCAGATCCTCATTGCATAAATTCAAGTCTTTCAAATGGATACAGTCTATTCCTTGATATTCCAGTGCATCAAAAGTATCACTTACAACAAAAGATTTTACCGTAATATCCGTTTTCTTAAGATATCTAGCAAGCCACTTACCTGACTCACCAGCACCATATATATATACCTTCTCCCTGTACATAAATCTATGATTTTATTATTATATGTGGGATTTACACACAGATCGTTAACGTCAAGCATTTCCATAATTACTCTCCAATCAATTTATTAGATGTCATTCTTATAACAGTATCCGGATAAAATCTTTTTGTAGAAAACCAATGTGCTGCAACATAAGCCCCACTTTCCATATTAGAAACCAACCCATCGCATAGCGATAATGCATACAAAACAGCTAAATAATCAAATGAAGCATCTTTTGCATTACTCTCAAATAATTCCCTAACCCACTTATCTCTATCATGCACTGAATCAAAAGTAACTCTATCTTGCTCAACAGAAAGAACTTTGCAATCAAGGTTGTCTTTTATTAATTCAAGATATTCTTTTTCTTCTGTTGCCACAAAGGCAAAATCAAATTTATTTATTTTCAACAAATGATTTAATTCAATTAAATAATTTTGTATACTTATGGGTACGCTTCCATTATTTCTGTATAAAAAAGATTCCGCTCTAAAATCTGTTCCACGCGCAATAATTCCAATAATTTTATTATGATTATCAAATAGCTCTAAAGGTAATATTTTTTTGATTTTACTAATTGCAAAATCTCGAATAACAATTCCCCCCCCAAAAAAATCATTTAAATACGAATACGGACTATTTCTCATCATCATGCGTTTAATACAAATCAATAAATTATTGAGTCTATCATTTGCTCCAATATAATCACAATCATCCACAATAACATTTTGACTATCAAAAATTTCATCCTTAAACTGCGATTCATTAAAAACAAAACTATCCCATAGTTTTACGTTATATTGACAATTCGAATCAGTTATATGTACAACTGGATGGAATCCCTTATCTTTAGCAATCCATACCCTTACCATTATATCGCAAAGTATATCTACCATTCCCGAATTTCCACATTTAAGCGATATCAGCCAAAAGATTTTATCAGGGTTCTTATCCCCAAATCTTTTAACATTCTTAAACATAAACACATATTGCATTAGCTGTAATGATGTATAAACATTTAAGTCAACCTGCGGAATTATATCTTGACACTGTTGAATACCTTCAATAACGAACATACATTTTTCATTTAAACTACGTTTCTTAATTTCATAAACATTCTTAAATATCTTTACATCATTTTTCAGAAAACGTGCGTTATCATCTAAAAATATCACTTCTATATTTGGATAATGCCTCTGAATAATTGTCGCAAGTACACAAGTATATTCCTCAAACTCAAAGAACACGACACAGTCATAATTAACGAATATTTGAAGATTTAAATATCTCTTATCTATATTTAGATCAAAATCAGTAAACTCTTCAAAATATATCGCATTTTTACAATTGCATTGATGAAACATGCAGAACAAAAACTTTCCTTCTCTGTCAACTACTGAATATATGTTTTTTGAAATATCGCTTTCACATAAATCCTTATATTTCTCCCTTACTTCCTTAAAAACTGTCACTACACAGCCATCTACTGATTGATCCATAATTATAGCATTTTTTTGATAGGTTTATTTTCCACAAAATCCGAAAGAAAGTAAAACCCATAAAATGTACTATTATCATCCTCTAAAACTACAATCAAGTCGCGAAAAGAAGGTACTTTACCTCTATAGCACTGTAAACAATACGAAGTAAAAGACTTTGATAATAATTCAGACTTATTTATCAATAAATAATCATATCTAATTCTTAGCATAATACTCCTTATTATAATTTGTATTCAGAAGAAAGTGTCACATTGTGCACAGTTTCCCCAATTTTCACGTCCTTTATATAAAGCCTCTCTTACTTTTTTATACCTTTCACCATACCAGATATCCACCAGATCCTCATCATTAACATTTCCTAAAGTAAACTGCCCAATTGCATCATTACAGCATAATGAGCATTCTCCACTTGGTCTTATTATCATTTGCCAAAAAGGAAGAGAACATCTTTCTTTTCCATAATCAATAATTTGTTTTCGATTTGGCGACGTGCCACCTCTTGAGGTAAGTATTTCATTTGGGTTACGCAAAAGTATCGTAGTTTTTCTTCTGTAATCTGAATGATTTTTGCAAAAGTCATATATCTCTTTAACTGGTTTAATCAATTCTAGTTTAGGATGATAATTATCTATTATAAGCTCATCCAAATAATCGACCGTTTCTATATATTTTTGTAGCGTAAGAAGAGTGCCATTCGTAAATATGTGCATCTGCGCATAAGGCAATTTTTTACGAGCATACTTGTTCCACTCTATAAATCTTTCATCAAGATAAGGTTCATTGTTAGAAAAAAGAGCAAATCGCCCTGAATAATTCAATTTAGAAAGCTCATCAACAATTTTATAAAAAAGTTCCTGAGTCATAAAACGTTCTTTTCTAGGATCCATATTCTTATTCACAGGACAAAATGCACAAGATCCATTACATCTATTATATGATTCAATTTCAATATGTGAAAAAAGAGGTGTAAACTCGTAAAACTCACCAACCAACTCATACACCTGTTTTATAGCGCTGCTATTTTGAATATTTTGATTCCATTCTGTCTCGCTTTCCGATTCAGGTTTATCTAGGTAGGTATTTAAGACAAGTTGATCATTTGAAAAATAATTTCCCCACGATTCAACTGGTAAGATTTCCACTTCGCTTATCCCTAGTGAATTCAATTGGTTTTTAATTTTATTTCTTCCTTTTCTTACTGAAATCAATATCTTAGAAAAATTATAATTTAAAATATCATTTGGAGGCACAATCTGAATACCATGAAATAAAGTATTCCACCTTGTAGAATCATTATCAGAGAAACAGATTATATTTTCTCTACCAAATTTTTCAATAGCTTTCAGTCCATTTCGTCCGGCGCCAAAAATAATAACATCCTTATACATCCACTTCCTCCATTTGCAGTTCAAGTTTCGCAAGATACTTATAAATATGATAATCAACACTTGTACAAAAATATTCATGCATCAATAGATAATTATAGTCATGCGGATTTTTTTCATAATATACGTCTCCTTTTTTACACTTTTCATTATATTCATTTAAAGACTTAGAAAAATAATGATTTATCTGCAACGGAAAATCATTATTTCCAATGCAATGTGGAATCGGATTTCTTCCAAATGTGCATATTTTATCAAAAACATTAACCGGAGGAAGCAGTACATTATGATAAGAAGACCACATATAATGATGAAACCACCTATTCCATTTATGACTTGGAATAAAATCATAAGATGTATTAAAAAAAATTTTCCCAACTGTATAATATTTAGGAAAACACACAGTAAAATCTTTTGTAATGAGTCCACTTAAATTTCTTTTTACAATTCC
>CADBPM010000027.1 GCA_902796595.1 uncultured Lachnospiraceae bacterium
AAATAATTGCGGATAGAGCAAGTCTATCCAGCAATAATTCTCGGCGACGTTTATCGTAAACGAAATTATTTATTTCGTTTACGATAGTAATTTAATTTTAACTTACATATTATCTCATAAACACATTCACGCGTCAAATGTGTCTTAAATCATTTTAACATTATTTTTGTATTATCACTAAAGACCTGAGGGGCAAATGCCGATATATACACATGAGACTATCCGGCCATGAACAAACGCTCTCGCGCTAGTCGGCAGAGTGCATTACCGGACTTTGTCCGATACTTCCTGTAAAAAAGGTGGTTTATCTTATGAAACAACAAGGATGTGGGATTAACCCACATCCTTGTTGCTTTAATTATCCAATTCAGATGATCTTTTCTATTTTAAGCTTATCATTTACAATAAGTACATCTCCGTATCTGCCAGCTTCAAGGCTTCCTACCTTATCATCCACACCTATACTCTTTGCAGGATTTATAGTTGCCATCTTAATGGCATCCTCTAAAGGTATGCCTGCCTCCACAGCACAGCGGACACAGTCAAACAGATTGGATGCACTTCCGGCAAGAGTGCCATCTGTAAGAGTTGCATGTCTGCCCTTTTTAATAACCTTCTGTCCACCAAGAGCATAATCTCCGTCAGGCATTCCTGTTGCTTCCATAGAATCGCTTATAAGGCATATCCTGTCAGCACCGAACATTTCATATATTCTTCTTATCATAGAATAATGAATATGTATACCATCACATATAAGTTCAACATAAACATTTTTATTATCTGCAGCAGCCCCTATCACTCCCGGTTCTCTATGATTTAAAGGCGGCATGGCATTGCACAGATGAGTAACATGATCGGCGCCTGCCTCTATTGCCTTCATAGCAGTGTCATAGTCTGACGTAGTGTGCCCTATCGACATTACAGCCTTACCGGAAAGCTTTTTTATGAATTCCAAAGCATTCGGACGTTCCGGAGCTATAGTAGTAAGCTTTATAAGCCCGCCCGATACTTCATTCAGACGCTCAAACATATCCACATCAGGTGCTTTTATATATTTTCCATTCTGCGCACCCTTCTTTTCTGGTGCTATAAATGGTCCTTCCATGTTGATGCCGACTACCCTGGCACTCTCAGGGCTCTTTTTGTAAGCTTTAGCTGTTGCAAAAACTTTTGCCAGCTTATCTTCGTCAAAAGTCATAGATGTAGGGCAATATGAGGTTACTCCAACACTTCTTTCGTACTCTGTGATCTTTTTAAGTCCTTCTACATCAGCATCACAAAAATCATGTCCTACTGCCCCATGGCTGTGTATATCCACAAGTCCCGGAATAACGTAAGCCTTCTTTGCATCAACAACTTCACCATCTGCAGGGTCTGTATCAGTAATGATGCCATCTTTTATATAAAGCGGCTCATCCTTAAATATGCCACCTTTAAAGACTTTTCCTCCGATAATCTTCAAAATACCACCTGCTTTCCCTCTCAGATCTCTCTTCCAAGGTCAGTTTCCTTTATATACTTTCCGGCTTCCTTATCACATATTATAGTGACATGATTGTGAAGCTGAAGGATAGATGCAGGAACCTGAGGTGTTACAGGACCATATACAGTTTCTCTTATAGCGTCTGCCTTTTTAGGACCATTTGCGATAAGAAGGATATGCTTTGCCTGCATAATAGCCTTGATACCCATGGAAATGGCCTTTCTCGGCACCTCATCAATACTTTTAAACAGCCTTGAATTAGCCTGTATAGTACTCTCCGTAAGCATAACCTCATGGGTTTCCTTCTCAAAGGCTTCGCCTGGCTCATTGAAACCAACATGCCCATTTTCACCTATACCAAGTAGCTGAAGGTCTATACCGTGGTTTCCTCTTATCACATAATTATAGCGTTCACATTCTCTCTCGATATTATCTGCAAGCCCGTTAGGAATATTGATATTGTCCTTTTTGATATTTATATGATCAAAAAGATTTTTAGCCATAAAATATGCGTATGACTGTTCATCTTCCTTGCCTAAACCAACATATTCATCAAGATTTATGGATGTAACCTCTGCAAAATCAAGGTCTCCCTTGTTATACCAGTCTATAAGCTGTTTATAGGTTCCTATAGGTGAAGAGCCTGTCGCAAGACCAAGAACTGAATCAGGCTTTGTGATAACCTGTGCTGAAATAATGTTGGCTGCTCTTCTGCTTAAACTTGAATAATCATCTGCAATATAAATCTTCACTTTTTTATCCTCCGCTCAAACTTATTTGATACCATAGAAGTCCAGTACATACGAAGCAAAGAGTGAGTTTGCCCATGCAAACCAGTCTCTTGTGAATTTCTCCGGCTCATCCTTGTGAAATCCTTCATGCATAAAACCTTTTCCTGCATCTGTATTAAGTATCGTTCTGTACAATTCCTTACGTTCCTTATCATCCGCAGAAGTAAGTCCCTGCATTGTAAGTGCGATATGCCATATATAATCCTTTGGTGTATGAGGACTTCCTATGCCCGAAACCTCCTTTCCCTCAAAATAATAAGGATTATTGTGACTTAACACATCTTTTCTGGTTCTTAAATACCTTGCATCACTCTTTGAAATGGAAGTGATCCATGGAATAGAAAGCAGACTTGGTACATTGGCATCGTCCATGCGGTTTATGTGTCCCATGCCATCAGTCTCATAAACATAAATATCCTCGCCTTCTTCATTTTTTATAAGACCGAATTTTTCTATGCCTTCTTTTACTTCCTTCTGAAGTCTGCCTGCTTCTTTTGTAAGATCTTCATCTTCTATAAGCTTTCCTATTTCAACCATATAGCCTAAGACCTCAACCGCAAAAAGATTGGCAGGAATAAGATAGCCGTATGTACAGGCATCATCACTCGGTCTGAAACCCGACCAGATCATTCCGGTATAGGCAACCGGCGTACCCTGACCGTTACAGGCAAGAGTGTCCGTAGGAGGGCAGTTATCACGCTCGAAGTAATAGTCGGACTTCTTTTCGTGCTCCTGCTCCGTCTGCATGACCTTTAAGATCTCATGAAGTCCTTTAACTACCCTGTCACTCAGCACAGACCTGTCATCTGTAACTTTAATGTACTGCCACAAAAGCCTTACCGGATAACAGAGCGAATCCAGCTCATACTTGCGCTCCCAGTTCCATGGATTTTCCTTTGTTCTGTCCTTTGCCCAACATCTGCCGTTTGGCTCAATGTTGAAAGCATTTGCATAAGGATCGGTTAAAATGCACTGAAACTGCCTGTTGATAAGCCCCTTTACCATTTTCTTTATGCCTTCACTTTCAGCTGCAAATGGCAGATAATGGCAAACCTGTGCAGAACTGTCTCTAAGCCACATTGCCTCTATATCACCGGTAATAAGGAATGTATCTCCTTCCTGTGGGCATTTCATGGTAGTTTCTGCGGTGCTCATAAAGCAATTGTCAAAAACCTTTAATTCGCTTTCGTTTGCTCCTTTTTGAGCAAGTTCTCCTTTAAGTCTGTCGCAAAGTTTTCTTACATCTTCAAGTATATTTTTTTCTATTTCATTCATAATGCAATCTTAACTCCCGGCTGTGTGGTTAAAATGTAAAATCCTCTATAGTTCCTCTGCCGCAGGCAAGACTTACTTTCTTAAGTTTCTCTGATGCCTCCTCGCACTTTATAGAAACATCAATGCTTTTCCCCGCAGGAACATAAACTCTTGCAAATCCCGCAAGTTCCTTTACCCTTGGGACCGCTCCTGCAGGCTTCCTGCTGACATATAAAAGAAGGACATCATCTGCGTCCATCTTCCTCTTGTTGGTAACCTTGCATGTAACTTTAAGACCGTCTTCTCTTGCTACTTTTACATCACTGTATTCAAAATCTGTATACGAAAGACCATAACCAAAACTGTATAAAGGCTTCTGGTCTGGCTCATCACTGTATTTCATTGCTTCATAAGAAATCCTGTGATTATAGTATACAGGAAGCTGTCCTACGCTCCTTGGCAGCGAAACAGGAAGAAGCCCCGATGGGGAAACCTTACCAAAAATAATATCTCCGATAGCCCTTCCTCCAAGAGGACCAGGATAAAAGGCATACAAAAGCGCATTGCTCTTTTCCTTTATTTCCTTGACTATGTAAGGTCTGCCGGCTACTACAATAGAAACAATCGGGATATTTTTATCTGCAAGGGCATTTACAAGCTTCTTCTGGCTTTCAGAAAGCTCTAAGCTTGCCAAGTCCATGCCCTCGCCGCATTCCATATCGCCATCACTTCCTTCAAGTGCCGCTCCGTTTGTGTCAAAATTTGCTCCCTTAAAGCGGCTGGAGCTTCCGCCAAGAGCAAGGATCGCAAGCTCCACTCCTTCCGGCACTTCGCTCTTTCCATCCCAGATAAAGAGCTTATCCTCTGAAATATTGTCTCTTATACCGTCAAGAATACTTGCACATTTTTCCCTGTCCATATAAGGTGTATAATCGCCAAGCATCCTGTAAACATCGTCAAGAGCCGGACCCGCAAGGAGAATCTTTCCAGTAACCTTAAGAGGAAGTATCCCGTCATTTTCAAGAAGAACGACTGATTCTTCTGCCATCCTGGTTGAAATGTCTACTGCCTCGCCTGAATATGCAATCTGGGCATACTTATCATTTTCTTCTATAAAAGGTTTTTCAAAAAGACCAGCCTTTTCTTTTGCCCTTAATACACGAAGCACCGCCCTATCAACAAGCTTTTCAAGCTCCGGTTCAGCCTTCACAGCATCCTCTATATAGTCAAAAGTCTTATCCCAAAGGCCTACATCCACACCTGCCTTTAGCGCCAGAGCTGCGGCTTCAGCGTAGGTATCACATATATCAAGAAGTCTGTCAAGTGCGACACCATCTGCCATTACAAGCCCGTCAAATCCCATTTCTCCTCTTAAGATATCCTTAAGTAAAAATGGATTTGCATGGCATGGGATTCCGTCTATTTCATTATAAGCTGCCATGATCGCGCCGCACCCTGCCTTGACTGCCGCTCCTGCCGCAGGAAGATGTATCTCTCTTAATTCTCTTTCTCCGATTGAAGCGGCAGACGCATTTACGCCGCCGGTTGTCTGTCCTTGAGCTGCAAAATGCTTTGAACAACACATTACTCCTGCGCTGTTCATGCCCATAACAGCCGCCTCTGCCATCCTTGATGCAAGATAAGGGTCTTCTGAATAGCACTCCTCGCTTCTCCCCCATCTTGGGTCACGGAGGATATCAAGCATAGACATAAGTGCAACCTGACTGCCGGATGCCTTAAGCTGACTGCCTGCAATCTTTGTTCCTACCCTTAAAAGTTCGGGGTCAAAAGTGGCTCCTACAGAAAGGTTTACCGGCATGACAAATCCATCAAGCATTTGATTTCCGTGTGGCGCTTCACAGGTCACCATTACCGGTATGCCAAGTCTGGTATTTTCCATGACATAATGCTGGATCGCATTATATGCCTGTGGTGTAAGCTTTCCCTTCAACCCCGACTTATGATCTTTTCCGGACCACGGGTCAGACCTGAAAAGTCCATATAAAAAACCCATGCCGCCATAGGCATTTACATCTTCTTTAAAGCTTTCTGCAGGAATTACCTTGCCGTCTTTGATCTCATAAGAAGAAAAGCCATAAAGCTTCTGCCTTAACTGCCCTGCCTTCTCCTTTAGTGTCATATCTGCAAGAAGATTTTCTATATTAGGATGATTCATATATTTACCCTTATTAAACTCAATATGAATGAACTATTTCACAAACCCTGTTTACCGCAGTAGCGCTGACTACTTCGTATGCTCCTTTATGTTCAACATCATAAGAAAAAGAAACATCACCACATTCAGTTGTTATATCCTTTGCCCATGTCCTGCATGAACAATGAACCTGATCAGCGCCTGATCTTGCGATAAATTCGGATACATTATCAGGTCTTATACCGCCGCCCGGCAATATTTCAACCCTGCCATCCGCCTTTTCTCTAAGCTCTTTTATTTTTTCCGGTGCAAGAACTGCCCTTCCCTTTCCGCCACTGGTAAGGATTCTGTCAACGCCGCAGTCGATCAGATCTTCCATAGACTGAAACAGATCCTCAGTACAGTCAAAAGCCATGTGGAATACCGCTTCCATCCTGTGCTCATGGATCAGGTCTGTCATTTTTAAGGTTGCAGCCTTGTCTACAGTTTTATCAAGAGTTAAAAAGCCAAAAGCAATACCATCTGCTCCATTTGCAAGTAAATTCTCTGCTTCTGCAAACATAGCCTCTTTATTCATGTCATTGTAGCAGAAGCCACCGCCCCTTGGACGCACCATGGCTATAATAGGGATATTGACCTTTCTTCTTATAAGTTTCATGGTTCCCGCAGCCGGAGTAAGCCCTCCCATATAAAGGGCACTGTTTAGCTCGATCCTGTCGGCATTTCCTTCAACCGCACGTGTAACATCTTCATAACCGCCGCAGCATATTTCAACCAAAGCCATTTTTATTCACCTCACTGAATATCGATCAACTTTAAAAACATGTCCACACTGCCAACCCGATAGCCACTTTCACCAAATACAGTCTTTCCGTCCTTTCCCGTAAGCATAAGAACAGGTCTTTTATCCGGATCCACGTAGAGTCTTCTTCCTAATGACGAAAGAATATCATCCATCTCGCACGTTGCACCCAGATATCCCTTTTCTTTGCCTGCACAAAGAAGCTTTTGTATTTTAGGCGTTTCAAGTTCCTTTCTTGTACCAGTCAGGATAAGTAATCCTGCTTCCGAATCAAGGACTTCCTCTATCCTGTCTGTAAGTTCATTTAATACATGTTCTGTCGGTTCTTCAGCCGGAACCACAAAGGCTGTGATAAGTTTCCTTCCTTTGGCAATCTCCGAAAACGCACTTACCAAGCCGTCTTCAAAAGTAACATCAAAGTCTTCATACTCTCCGTCAAGCACAGCCTCCGCCAAATTACTTTTGGCAAAGCGAAGAGAAAGGTTTTTAACTTCTCCTTCCTTAAGAAAGAAAGTCTCTTCGATCAGATTTTGCGAGCCGTTAGGGTTACGAAGAGTTGTTATTATACGATAAATTCCAGCGGAAAGCGAAAGTTTCTCATCAATAACACTTTCTCCACTTTCATCATATCTAAGAGTGAGGAAATTATCTCCGTTGAAATGATTTATCGTAAAGTCTGTTCCGTAATTAACTTTTCTGTCGGTTGAAATGATAAGAGTTGCCTTGCCGCTCTGAACTTTTTTCTCTGCCCTCTCACATCCAAAAAGTTCGTCTTCAAGGCTCATAAAAGCATTTCCGTCAAAATATTGTGCCGTTCCGGTTACTGCATCTATTCTTGCAGGAATCCCGCAAGTCCTTAGAATCGCTGCAAGAAGAGTTCTCATAGAGTCCTTCGTACCACACCCTGCCCGCAGAGTGCCTGCCGGAGTTGAAACGATAACAGGATAATTTTCTTTATCTTCAATCCTTACATTTTTTCTTACAAACTCTGCAGCTTTGACAGGCCTTGCCTTAAAGGTATCAAGACGGTCTTTTCCAAGCACTTTCTTAAGCTCGCTCTTATAGGGCGAAAGCTGCTCATTTCTTATTCTTGGAGCAAAAACATACTTTAATGTAATGTCATCTGCCACTCCTTCGTATCTTTCAATATCTGCAAGGAAATCATCAAACATTTCATCCTTGATATCTCTCTTGTCTTTGTCACAAAGGAGATTCCAGAGTACCGCTCTTTTAGCTGTATCGGTAAAATACTTTTCTCTTTCTTTCTGCTCTTTCGCTATTCTCTTAAATTTAGCTTCTCTGATGCCAAGAGCCTCTTCTTTTTTTAGTTTTCCCTTTCTCTTTTCTTCAGGCGTAGCAAATCTTACCTTTTTAATCTTCTCTGCAGGAGCCACAGCCTTGTATTCATAAAATGTACGAGTAAAACTTTCTGCGGCAGGCTTAAGTACAAGCCTTTCATTTTCACCTGAAGGAACTGAAGTATCCAGCCATTTTTCTGCAAAAAGCCTTGTAGAGTCCTTATCAAGGGAACAGTTTATATAAATACTACCCTTACCTGTTATAAAAGAAGCTCTTCCTTCCTCATCAGTCTTTGCAAGTGCAATCTCCATGTATCTTGCAAAATTAAGCACGTAAATGTGTACTAAGGCATTGCTTATTGCCTTGCCAGCTTCATCAGTAACTATGATCTCTGTTTTTACTGTATCACTATACTCCGATGTGACATTTTCAATAATGGCTGTTCCGCGTCTCCCTGTTATAAGTGACGGATTGCAGTCAGTAAAACCAAAATTTCTGGTCGTTACAAGCATTCCTCTTGATGCAGGGCCGGAAAACCATCCCAGATCAAGAACTTCTTCCGGTTCACAGGCACCCATGTAATGCCAGCCGTCGTGAAGTTTTACCTCCACCCACGCATGATTATCGTCGCAATGAGACCACCATGGAACATATATCTGTCTTGCGGCAAAACCGCAGCTTCTAAGAACACTTACAAAAAATGTCGATTCTTCACCACAGCGTCCATGTCCTGTTTCATATACGCCTATCGGATCCATGGTCCTCTCATCAGTGAACATATATGTCACCCTGGAAGAGCACCAGTAATTAAGGGCAATCACTGCCTCCGTGGCATCTTTACCCTCTATGATATCTTTTACCTTTTCATAAAAGAAAGATCTACATGATACCAGTTTCTCAGAATTGATCCTTGGATATAGAACATATCTAAAAAAATCGTTTCGTGGAAGTTCTCTGCACCACTCATATTTTTCCCTTACTTCAAGCGAATGTCTTACATATTCAAGGAAAAGGTCAAAGGGATAATCGCCGATATCAGAAAGAGGCAGAGTTTCATAAAGAAACTCCATTGCCTCCTTCTCTTTTTTATCACAAAGTCCTTCCATCGAAGATGCGATCTCTTCTATTGTTTCAGCGCAAGCGCCGCAATGATGAAGCCTATCATTCCATCCTGTAAATGCCATAAATTCACCCTTGTCGTAACATAGCCGCATAAAATCTTACTATATCTCTGACTCTGTAGAACTCTGACTCTCTGCTTTCCTTAAGCCATGATCTGTGGAAATGTTCAACCCATTTTTCAAGCTCAGATGCCATAACCGGATCATCTACATCTTCTTCATATACTCTTTCCTTTATATCAAGCATGATAAACCCGAGCCTGTTGAAAAGGATAATGCTATCCAGCGCAAACTGATACTTTGCCGCCCTTCTTCTTGCGTCCTCTGAAAGCTGCGGAAGGATCTCATAAAGTCTGTCTTTTAATTCCAATGCGCTCTCATTGCCTTTTGTCAGACTTTCGCGGGTAACCTTATCGGCAATCCTGTCCTCGCCTCTCTCAATAGTCCATATAGTCTCATGCCAGTCGAACACTTCGCAGGCACCTATCTTTGAAATGATCTCTGCAACCTTCTCTGTCTTATCTTCAAATTCAATAACAGAAATAGACTTATTAACCTCGTCCATTTCCGGAATATCCTTATTCCATGAAAAAGCTGCACCATAGATCATTCCCGGGATGGAAAATTCAGGGTCATTTACATGTCCATAATCACCCCAGTCAGTATTAAGCACTCCTATGGCATTATTTCTATGCGCATAAGTACACATTCTGCTTATATTAGAATATGATTCCGGCATAAGCGGTACAAATTCATTCCAGCTGCAGCATCCAGGGCATGCATACTGTTTTGCTCCGGTCTCTGCCACTTTTTTTATGTTATCTTCAAGTTCATTAGCTGAATACCCCCAATTAAGTAAGATCGTCTCCTCTGGAAGTTCACTTAACTTTTCAGGGCTTCCAACAATGACATCTCCCCAGAACATAGGTATCTTTCCGAGTGAGATAACAAATTTGCAAAGCCTTTTAACAAAGTTTACATACATTTCCTTTGTGCCGATATCCTTTGCAAGCTTTGCACTCTTCCCCTTTCCTAAATCAAAGGTTTCATCCGCACAGATATTTATATACTTTGACGAAAAACAGGAAGCATACTCTCTTATTCTATCAACAGCATACTTATAAGCCTTTTCGTCAGAAATATTTAAAGTGTGGTGCTCCTGACGGCTTATGAAAGAGTAAGTATTTCCTCTCTCAGCTGTCAACTCGCAAAGTTCACCGAAGGTTTTTGTTTCAAGTACCTTGTAAAGGTGTCCGAAGGTTGAAAGAGAAGGAATCAGCTCTACTCCTCTTTCCTTTGCATAAGCATCAAGCTCCATCATATCACTTGGTCTAAGAGGGGTATCATCCATCCACACTTCACTTTCAGACTCAAATGCAAATGAATGCTCCACATAAAGCTGAAGCTGATTAAGCTTGTAATAAGCCATCTTATCAACAAGCTTTTTAAGTGAGCTTAAAGTCGGTATCCTTCCTCTTGTCACATCATGATAAAAGCCGCGGTTAGGAAGATCCGGCATATCACATATCTTAACACAAGGAATCTTTGCGCCATACTCCCTTATCATCTGTCTTAAGGTTGAAATGGCATAGCGGAAGCCCTTTACATCAGCTGCAAGCACCATTATCTTTTCTTCTGATACCTGAATTTCGTATGCCTCGGCGCTCTTACCTGTCACCTCATCCTTGCATTCCCTTATAAGAATATCACCCTTTTCCTCATAATAAGATGAAGTAACTTCTATCTCTGCTCCTGTGTAGGTTCTTACATCTTCCTTTAATTCATTAAAAAGATAAGAAGGCAGCGAACTGAAAAGATCTGCGCTTATACTTATATGTGCATCATAGGGAAGTGTAAACTTACCCTCCTTCATTTCAAGCTGTTTAGGGGCTGGTAATATATGCATAATTAAACCTCATTTCCTCTTCATTGCAAATGCTCTTGCGATACCATTGTCAGGCATGTCAAAGCCAGTGAGCAGATATCCTCCGTCAACGCGCCTACAATCAACTTTTTTGCCGTTTGCGATATCTGTAACTTCAGCTATATCCTCTTCAACAGGAACCACTACATGCCTGTTCCAGTTGATAGAATTTTCATAAACCCATATAGCATAAATTGTATCATTTTTCTGTGTAAACGCAAAGTTTCCTGTTCTGTATGGAGCTACCGGTCTTGTGCCGTAAATGGCATCCCCATAAACAGAAAGCCACTTGCCCATATCCTTCATTGTTCTTATAGCACCTTCAGGGATTCTTCCATCCGGCTGAGGACCTACATTTATGGCAAGATTGCCTCCCTTGCATACAATATCGATAAGAAGCCTTATGATCTCTCTTGCAGACTTATATTCATCCTCATATCTGAATGAGAATGAAGTTCCCATTGTTATACAGCTCTCCCATGGAATAGAAAGTGGCTTATCCGGCACACACTGCTCAGGTGTTACATAATTTTCATATTCGCCGCCGATGGTTCTGTCGCAGCAAAGCATACCAGGCTGTGTCTTGCGGACCTTTTCTATAACTTCTCCAAGTCTTATATCCTGATCATTCTCTGCACAGACCCACCCTGCATCAAACCACATTATATCTACAGGACCATACTCCGTACCAAGTTCCATGATCTGATTCTGAGTAAAATCTACAAATCTCTTCCATTCCTCAGGATTTTCAGAAGGCTTATAAGAAGGTCCCCTGTCATGGAAAATATTGCATTCTTCGTTATTATGCCAATATGAATCCACATGCCAGTCTGCCTTTGAAAAATAAGCCGCAATACCTATTCCCTTGTCCCTGAATGCATCAAAAATTTCCTTTGTAATATTGGCGCATTTATTTGTGTGGAAAGGGCAATCTTTTGCAGTAATCTTGTAATCAGAATACTTGCTGTCGAACATACAAAAACCATCATGGTGTTTTGTTGTAAATATCATATATTTCATTCCTGCCATCTTGGCATACTCAGCCCACTTGTCAGGCTCAAAACGAACAGGATTAAATGTCTTGTTTAATGCAAAATACTCCCTCTTGAATTCCTCTCCATCTACTTCCCAGTCAACACAGTTTCTTGACCAGTCTGCGTCCCCGTCACTAAGTGCCCAGGACTCTACTATCCCCATCTGTGAATAAGGTCCCCAGTGCATCATCAGCGCAAGCTTCTGATCCTTGAACCATTCAAGCTTTTTTAAAACTTCCGGATCTTTAGGTTTTACATATTTTTCTTCTGTACTGTAATTATGAGTACCTTCTACTACCATCTCATCTGCCATAACCGCTTTCCTCCACGCTGCGTGCGCCTTTAAAGTAAAACAGGCGCGAAGATGAACTCCGCGCCTGCAAACCTCACCTTATATTTCTAAGGATCGTTTTATCATTTTTTGTTTAATGCATTCTGTCTGATCTCAACATACTTCTCAAGTCCAAGAGAATTAAGCTGATCCTTGTAAGAATCCCACTCTTTATTGATATCGCCCTGACCTGAAATCCATTCAGCAGCCTTCTGGTCGATGAAATCCTTTAAAGGAGCCTGAAGATCTGCGATTGTCTCTGCATCTTCTTCACTTGCCCAGTAAGGAGGAACGATACCGTCTGTAAGAGAATCCTTATAAACTACTGAAACATTAGCCTTTTCATCGTAAATAGGATTATCCTCTATAAACTTGAAATCTGTAGGAACATACTTTGGTAAAGACTGTGGCCAAAGGTTGTCCCAGCTGTACTTCTTCTGATCTTCTTCACTTAAAGTTGAAAGATCGATCGCACGATATCCGTTATCTTCCTTGAAAAGTGTGATATCAAGAGGTCCCTTCTGTGTCTGGATAGAATTCTCAAGTGAGAAAAGGTTATCCCACCACTTGCAGATCATTGCAGGGTCCTTTGCGTTATCTGTGATAACAACCTGGTTCTTGTAAACCGTTGTACCATAAGAACTCTTGAGCCATACAGGCTTCTCGCCGTTGCCGCCGTCAAGGATCGGAAGTGGCTCCCAATCTGGCTTTGTACCTGCATCATAAGGCATGATATCTGCACTTGAATACATCATACAAACGCCATAGATATCCTGACCGCCTCTTGCCTTCCATGTAGCCTTATCCTGTGTAAATGTTTCAGGATCGATAAGACCTTCGCCGTAAAGCTTGTTGAGCCATGTAAGTGCCTGCTTATATTCATCATTTGTAGCACCAAATACAAGCTTGTCGCCATCTACGCCAAAACCATTGACATCGATAGGCTTTCCGAAATATCCTGCAAGATATCCGATGTGCTTGTTATCAGGGTCAAATGACATTGGGATCTCATCATTGGCATCTCCATTGCCGTTTGCATCCTTCTCCTTGAATGCCTTTAAAACAGCTTCAAGTTCGTCAGTTGTCTTTGGCATCTCCATGCCGACATTCTTAAGCCATCTTGTGTTGATGTAAAGGTTGAAATCAACCTCAGGAGTTGAAACAACATAAGGGATTGAATAAATGTGTCCGTCTGGAGCGGTCATTGCATCCCTTACACCTTCAAGGTCAAGAATAGCAGAGATATTAGGACAATCCTTGAAGTAATCCTCAAGAGGAACAAAAGTCTTCATGCCGACACCATACTTAAGGATATCGGTATCTGTAAGGCACCATCCACCTATACAGTCAGCATATTCACCTGAGCTGAGTGCAAGTGAATATTTCTCTTTTGCAAGGTCATAGTTGTAATTTACAACATCAACCTTGATACCTGTCTGTTTCTCAAGAATAGGCATCATAACGTAATCGCCAGTCTGGCTTGCGTCATCTACAAAGAGTGAAAACTCCTTTACGCCTGAACTTGCTTCCTTTGTAGAAGATGCAGCTGTGCTGCCTGATGCAGCATTCGATGCTGATGCGTTTGATGCATTACTTCCTGATGCTGCATTTCCACCGCCGCAGCCTGCTAATGCGCTTGTTGCCATAGCTGCGAGTAAAACGCTTGCTACTACTTTTCTTTTCATTTCTTATCCTCCTATATCTTAATACCATTCCTCGGTATTAGATCACTTAAATTGTTGTCCTGCAACGGGTAATCTCAACCCTTTACAGATCCTATCATGACACCTTTTACAAAGTGCTTCTGCACTAAAGGATAAATGATAAGAACAGGTAAACTTGAAACAATGATTAAAGAGTATTTCATAAGTTCAACAAGCTGTCGCTTTTCTTCGAGAGCCCGCTGCTGTGCAATCGAAGTTACAGTCTGTGCCGACTGTGACTGGTTCTGCACAAGAATAGAACGAAGGACTAACTGAAGAGGGAATTTAGTATCCGTCTTCATATAAAGCAGTGCGTTGAAATATTCATTCCAGTGACCTACACCATAGTAGAGAACCATGATGGCAATAATAGCACCAGAAAGAGGAAGAGCTATGCTGAAGAAGAATCTTCCATGTCCGCATCCGTCAATCTCGGCAGCTTCATAAAGCTCCTCAGAGATATTGGACTTGAAGAAGGTTCTGCAGACGATCATGTTGTAGACTCCAAGAGAGCCCGGAAGAATTAAAGACCACATGGTATCAAGAAGATTAAGATCCTTTACAACCAGGTATGTAGGAATCATACCACCACTGATAAACATGGTGATAAGGTAAAATACTGTAACAATTTTCCTGCCTGCAAATTTACTCCTTGAAAGAGCATATCCTGTAGGAAGAGTAACCACAAGGTTAAGCAAAGTTCCCACAACCGAGTAAACGATCGAGTTAATGAAACCTGTAAGAATCTGACTGTTCTTAAACACCTCTGCATAACCCTTGAAATTGATACCTACCGGATAAAGAACAACCTTGCCGCCGGCAACTGCATCCGGAGAACTTATAGAAGAAATCACTATAAAGTAAAGCGGATAGGCAGCAATTATGAAGAAAAAGGTAAGTATTATGAAGACGATAACATCATAAATAATATCTGATGTCGATCTTTTCATCTTCTTTCTGGGTGCTGCAACGTAACCATTATTATCTTTTGCCATTACATTCACCCCTTTACCACAGACTTATTCCGGACAGTTTATCGGAAATCTTATTCACTATTATAAGAAGGATTGCATTTACAAGTGAATTAAAAAGACCGATCGCTGTTGAATAAGAAACATTATTATTTACAAGACCCACCTGATATACGTAGGTTGAAATAACCTGCGAAACATTGAGGTTAAGGTCATTCTGAAGAAGGAATACCTTCTCAAAACCAACTGAAAGAACGCTTCCGCAGTTCATGATAAGAAGTATCGTAGCTGTTGGAAGAATACTTGGAAAATCAATGTATCTTACCAGCTGGAACTTACTCGCACCATCCATAACTGCGGCTTCATGAAGCTCCGGACTGACACCTGAAAGTGCTGCGAAGTAGATAACTGAACTCCAGCCTACACTCTGCCATACACCGGACCACACATAAATGTGACGCCAAAGACTCTTCTCTGCCATGAAGTTTATGGCATTTCCACCAAAGAATTCGATAATATGGTTGATGATACCAACACTTGGCGAAAGGAAGAGGATCAACATACCACACATTACAACGGTAGAAATAAAGTTCGGTGCATAGGTTACTGTCTGTATAACTTTTCCGTACTTTTTGTGGCGGAAAGAATTAAGTAACAGCGCCAGTATGATCGGAAGCGGGAAGCCCGCTGCAATCGAATAAATACTCAAGATAAACGTATTTCTCAGAGTAAGCATGAAATACGGTGAATTAAAGTATCTTATAAAGTGCTTCATTCCAACCCATGGACTCCCGAAAAAGCCCATCTTCGCATTATAGTTTCTGAAGGCTATCTGTACACCATAAATCGGGATATAACTGAATATAAAAGTCAGAATGATTCCCGGTAATACAAAAAGCCAGAGCATATAATCCCTGCGAAGAGCCTTCATAAAGCGCCCGGATTTCTTTTTTTTCTCCTTTTTCATTTTACCACACCCTTTTTTCCATCTGGAACAGTTTATCGTAAACGAGATAAGTAATTTCGTTTACGATAAACGTCGCTCGGAAATACTGCTGGATAGAGCAAGCTCTATCCGCATTTACTTTCTTCGCTTACTATAAATCAGTTTAATTTCATAAGATCATGGTCTTTTGCGTATGAAACAAGCTCATCGACTGTTGTAAAAGCCATGCCCGTAACAGTATCTGCACAGCCATAATATATTGTTATCCTGCCTGTTGCAGCATCTGAAAGAGTTGCGCAAGGGAATACAACATTCGGAACATCTCCTGTAAGTTCATACTGTTCACGTGGTGCAAGGATATAGTATCTTGAACGATGTAAAACCTTCCAAGGCTCATCCCTGTCAAGTATCGCACAGCCCATACGGTAAACAAACCCATTACATGTATTCAGTACGCCATGATAGATAAGAAGCCATCCCTCATCTGTTTCTATCGGGCAAGGTCCAGGACCGATCTTGGTCGCCTGCCATGCAGAAGCATCCCCATGGAATGTGCCCATTACATACCTGTGATGTCCCCAGTACTCCATATCAGGACTTTCACTGTAGAAAATATCACCAAATGGAGTATGACCGGTATCACTTGGTCTTGAAAGCATTGCATACTTTCCATTTATCTTTCTTGGGAAAAGCACTCCGTTTCTGTTATAAGGAAGAAATGCATTTTCAATCTGTATAAATGTCTTGAAATCGTAAGTATATGCAAGACCGATCGTAGGTCCGTGGTAGCCATTGCACCATGAAACATAATATTTGTCCTCAATCTTTACAACACGAGGATCATATCTGTATTCTCTCTTGCCGATCTCAGGATCTGCACATTCAAAAGAGATAGGGTCCGGATCGATATCCCAGTGAATGGCATCCTTGCTGAAACCAACATGGATATCCATGCTTATACCAAGATCATCACATCTGAACACTCCTGCATATCCATCTTTAAACGGAACAACAGCACTGTTAAAAATACTGTTTGATGTAGGAATATCATTTCTGCCTATTATAGGATTTTTTGAATATCTCCAGACAGGTCCTTTTTCATTTGCCGGCTTTTCTTCCCATGGGATACCCGGAAGATTTTCTCCAATTATCCTGCTCATAATCTTCTCCTTACCGGGGAGATGAATTCACATCCCCGCCTGTTTTTAAACCGGATTACATAACAACTTTAAATGTCTTTATTTCATAAGGCTTTATTTCAAAATTGAATGTCCTGCCGTCTGCCTTTACCTGTGAGCCACAAAGTTCCTTTTCCATAAGGTCGGTCTCAACAACAGACTTAATATTTCCACATGCAGTAAGAGTAACATGGCTTCTCTTATTTTCTACTTCATAAAGTCTTACGATCACGCCGCTATTATCTTCTGCTTCCTTAACAGTCTCAAGTACAACATTCTTCTTGTCAACTGACATGAACGAGAATGTTTCTCCAGCCTTGCCGCCCTTAAATGCTCTTACAGGGACATTAAGGTTGAAACTTTCATTTTCAGTACCGCCTTCTTCCCAGGAACCGATATGAGGGAAGAGTGAATATGTAAAGAAATGCTTTTCAATATCAGCTTTCTCATTAGGCTCTGTGCCCGCCTTAAGAAGAGTAATGCTAAGGTTGTGGTTTATCACCGAATAGCCGTACTTGCAGTCATTCATAAGTGATACACCGTATCCTCCTTCTGAAACATCTGCCCACTTATGAGCACAGGACTCGAATCTTGCTTCATCCCAACTTGTGTTCATGTGAATCTTACGCTTCAGATTACCGAACTGGATATCGAATGTTGCTTCATCTGTATGCACGTCCACAGGGAAATGAACCTTTAAAAGGTGCTGCGAAAGCTTCCAATCTACAAAAGTTTCGAAATCAATTCTTCTTGTATCTGCGTAGAAATGAATAAGCTGAACAAATTCATTTGAAAGCATCTTCTTTGTAACCTTGAGAGTTGCACGAACAGGACCTCTTTCTGTCCATTCAAGCTTTACATCATCCTCTACTCTCCAGGACTTCTCCTGATAGTAGACATCAACATTCCAGTTATCAAACTGACGAGGCTTATCTTCGTAAACGCGAAGCTCATTTCCAACATGACCAGGAAGAAGAACCTCTCTTTGGGCCTCAAGATCATAAATGCTTGTAAACTGACCAAGCTCATCTATCTTTATATCATAGAATGGGGTCTTGATTCCGCTTTCACTGATGGCAAGCTTATTTTCAACCTTATCGTCTTTGTAAAAGCCAAGTCCAAGATACCCCTTTGAAGGAATACCCTTAACAAAGGCAACCCCTCCTTTTTCTGTCTTCTGTACAGGGAAGGTCTTACTTCCGGTTGAAATGGCATTCACGCCATCTTTAAGTTCATCTGCTGTAAACTCTACAATATCGTCTCTTGTAAAACCAAGAGTATTGAATACTGTCACACCGTCATTTTCCTTTGGAAGAACTGCATCAAATCTTTCATCAAGAAGTGCTGCACTCTTCTCATCTATTTCCTTGTACTCTTCCTTTGTAACTTCGTAAGCTTCATAAATAGCTGAACCAGGAAGAATATCGTGGAACTGATTGCGGAGGATCAACTTCCACATATCATTAAGGTCCTTCCAAGGATATGCCTTCTTTCCAAGGGCAAGTACAGAAAGAAGTTCAAGCTCCATCATTCTGTATTCTGCTTTTCTGTTTGAACGCTTATTTCTTGCCATTGAAGTATAAGTACCTCTGTGGAACTCGAAATAAAGTTCGCCTACCCAGCTTGGAAGCCTTCTGTTGTCCTTTACTCTATCGTAAAGTTCATCAAAATACTTCTTTGAAAATTCCTGTCTTACCTTAGGAATTCCCTTGATGCCCTTCTGCATACGGACTGAAGTCTCAAGCATCTGTCTGGTTGGACCGCCGCCGCCATCGCCATATCCAAAGGAAACAAGGATATCATTATTTATATCTTTATTCTGATATCTTTCCCAGCCACCCATGATCGAATCAGGATGAAGCATACCATTGTATGTTGTAAAGAAATCAGAGATAGGCTGCTTAACACCAAGAGTTGTGATAAGGTGAGTGAATATCCTGCTTCCGTCGATACCTTCCCACATGAAAGTATCCATAGGAACCTTGTTATATTCATTCCATGCAAGTTTTGTTGTCATGAAATATTTGATACCACTCTTTGCCATTATCTGAGGAAGTGCTGCGCTGTATCCGAATACATCCGGAAGCCAGAGCTCCTCATTTTCCTTCCCGAACTCTTCACGAAAAAATCTCTTTCCGAAAAGGAACTGTCTTACAAGTGACTCGCCTGATGTAAGGTTGCAGTCTGCCTCAACCCACATGCCGCCTTCAGGCTCCCATCTGCCTTCTGCCACGCGCTGCTTTATCCTGTCATACATGTCAGGGTGACGTTCTTTTACAAATTCATAAAGCTGCGGCTGACTGGACATAAACTTGTAATCAGGATATTCTTCCATAAGTTTAAGTACAGTAGCAAAACTTCTGCATGACTTCTGACGAACCTGTGCCACAGTCCACAGCCATGCAACATCGATGTGTGTATGGCCTATACAGGTTGCAATAACTTCATCAAAGCCCGACATCTCTGGATTTTCATAGAGATTCTTTTTAATGAAAGCCCTTGCTTCCTCTACTGACTTGTAAAAAGCTTCGCTCTTTACTTCGCGAAGATCAATAAGATTTATCGTATCATTCAGAACGTTGAGGATATCGCTGTAGTTCTTGCTGTCCTCTTTCATTCTGTCAAGTCCCCAGAGAGGTACCTGAATATCGTAGTAAAGGTCTTTTATCAATTCGCTTCTCTCTTCAAGATCTGCAAGAAGCTTGAACTCGCTGTGAAGAGTTCCTGTATAAGACTGAAGGTCTATGGTTATCTCCTCGCCAGCCTTCGCGTTCTTTGTAAGGAGGATTTCTCTGTGGTTTATGTCAAGTCCCTGGACGGGCTTGCCATTTATAAAGACAAGGAACTGAGGATTTCTTCCATCATCCCATTCCTCAAGCTGTGTCCTTATATGAAGCCACATGTTCTTTCCTTCAAATGACTCCGGAACCTTTGTTGCCTTTCTGAACCAATAGTGAGAATCCTTGCCATACCAGCGCATATTCTCAGCATCAAAGTTCTCCCACTTTGCTTCGGATGCATCTGCCTCCGAAGGGTCAAGATAGCAGCCATCTTTCTTCTGCCAGTCATACAGATGAATCTGCTGAAGTGTGATAGCATCCTTCAGCTGACGACAGATCACTTCGATCCTTCCTTTGATAAATCTCATAAGAATCTCCTGTTATAATTCTTCTTTTTAAGTTAACAAGTTGACTTAACTTTTTGTTGTCTTGATTATATTATTAAATGCCACTAATGTCAACACATTTTTTATGTTTTTTTGAATGTATTGTCAAGTTTTCAACAAATTTGCATTAGTATAATTGTCTATTTTGTACAATTTGTCTAAATTACCGATTTAATAACTATAAAAAGTATTATTAACTTTTTGTTGCTATAAATTTTCTCATGTGTTATAATAAGTGTAACAAGTAATACCGGAGTCAAAAGTATCTGTTTCCGACTAAACAGCACTTATATCATCAGAATTAAATAAACAAGGCAGGTCAGTTCTCCCGCCATGAAAGGAATATATGGAAAAGGTCACTATGCAGGATATTGCCGATAAGATCGGCGTATCAAGAATCTCTGTCTGGAAAGCTTTTAACCGTCCCGATTCAGTTTCAGACTCACTTCGTGACAAGGTCATGTCAGCCGCAACAGAATTAGGCTATCCAAAAGCCTATTCGACGGACAATGTAATTCCCAGTGAAAATCACGGAGTTATTTCCGTAATAGTATCCAGACCTAATTCAAGTCTGTTTTGGACAAATATAATCCATCAGGTAGCAAAGGAATTTGCCAAAAAAGGTATCGATGTCCTTTACTCCTACGCTCCGTCTGTATACAAACCAGAATTTGAGCCTTCACTTAGCCGTATCCAGCGTGATGCCGATGGGCTTATCGTTTTAAATATCTATGACGAGGTCCTTCTCGAGCATATAAACAAACTCGAGGTTCCAAAGGTATTTCTTGATGCCACCTGTAAGACAGACCTCACGAGTCTCACCGGCGATGTACTTCTTATAGAAGGAATAGATACAGAGGATGCCATCACACAGTCAGTCATAGATAAAGGCTGTAAAAGGATAGGGTTTGCCGGAGATATCGATTATGCCCACACAAACTATGACAGGTACTTAGGTTTTCTTCAGGCAATGGATAGAAACGGTCTTGAAGTATCAAAAGAAGACTGCCTGACACATTTCACCGATATCTATTCCTACCAGAAGGATATTTCAAAATATATTTCTTCATTCAGCACCTTGCCGGATGCGATAATATGCGCCAGCGACCATGTTGCCCATATAATATGCGAATGTTGTGCAGAAAGAAATATATCTCCAGACGATCTTATCCTTACAGGATACGACAACTCTGTAGAATACGACAATACCGCAGGAAGGATAACTACAGCCGATGTAGATACGCACTCGCTCGGCAGCAAACTTGCATCGGAGCTTCAGTTCCGCATCAGCAGGCCTACCGCACCTATGTCAAAAATATATTTCTATCCTGAGATCATATTCAAATAGAAGTCGTCTACGTTCCTCCTTACGTATTTATATAAAGGGAAGAAAATCGCTTAATACCGGTTTTCTTCCCTTTTCGTGTTTTTATACTATTATTATCTCAAAAGTTTCCCTTAAAGATTGTTAATTTTTCTCTTGCGCAATCAACGCAAAAATATTATCATAGGTGTATCTTTTAAACATTTTAAGTTTGGAGCGGTTTGCCTATGAAAAAAAGATATATTATATGCACTAATATCTTCATGATTGCACTACTCATAGCAGGTTTTATATACACCCAGAAGTATCAGGGAGCACAGTTTGAAAACATGGCTAAAAAAGAAGCCTTGAACTATGTCTCCATGGCAAATTCCAAAGTTGTCGCGCAGATTGATTCTTATACTGATAAAATGCAAGTATCGGGTCAAATGATGGCAAATGATATCTTTTTTAAACAATGGATCCAAAATTTCAAAAATAATGAAGAAGATGGCGAGGCTATTTATAACTATCTCCGTAGATACCGTGACCTGGGAGGATACGACATGGTATTCTTTGTTTGCGACGGTACAAAGACAGGCTACTACAGTGATGGTCACAATTTAAAAGTGTCGGAGGATGGAGAGGGAAAATGGTATTCCGACTTTATAAAAAGCGGTAATGAAGTAGGCTTTGATTTCGGATACGATAAAGACCCGAACGGGAAATATATTCCAGCTCTTTTTGTAGACTGCTGTGTGTATGGCAAAAACGGTGAAATCCTTGGTGTGATCGGCGAAGGGCTTTACCTTGAAAAGAGTCTCACTCTCAAGGAACAGTATGAAAAGGATTTTGATTCAGATATATATGTAGTCAACCTTGATATAAATGACGAAAAAGACAAAAACATATATGTTAAAAGTCCCGAAGAAGCAGCGCGCCTTTTTGACATTAATATAACAGAGATCACAGAGCATAAAAAAGATACCAATGGACACTATGTGTTTAAAAATGATAAATGCATATACATGCGTTATCTTGAAAAACTTAATATCTGTGTCATAGTGAGCGGTAACTTTAAAAATCTTGTTGCAACGCTTTCAAGTGGTGCACAAAAAAGCGTAATGATCCTTACTCTCTCAATGATACCTGTCCTTATAATTTTCATTCTTATGCTAAGATCTGTTGAGAGTAAAATTGTAGAATATCAGAATACCGATGAACTTACAAATCTTTCGAACAATCGTCTTTTCAAGCAGCAATATGACAGGTTAATGAGAAGAAACCATTCAAAAACAAAAGCCTTTGCAATGCTTGATATCGACAATTTCAAACATTACAACGACACAATGGGGCATTTATACGGAAACACTGTTTTACAGTTCATTTCAACAGAGTTAAAGCAAAGAATCGGAGCAACAGGATATGTCGGCAGATGGGGCGGCGACGAATTTGTAATAATCGCGGTTAAAACCCCAGAAGAACTAAAGAATCTTTTGGACGAGTGCAACCTTTTCTTTCAAAATAATGATGCCTCGATCAAGGCCTCTATGAGTATAGGTATTGTTGAAGCCGCAAACAGGACATCGCTTGAAAAAATAATTAAAAAAGCAGACCAGGCTCTTTACAAATCAAAAGAGAACGGCAAGGCGCAAAGTACGATCCTCTGAAAAAGGAGTACCCTGCAAAACAGGGTACTCCTTTTAACTTTAGCATTCAAAACCTGTAATAATTCCCCCTCTTTCAGCATAATAGGCAACAAGCCCTCTTGAAGGGTATATTTCAACCTGTGCATTCGGAAAAGAAGCAAGAATAAGTTCCTTAAGCGCATTTGCAAGCTTCTCATTCAAAACATGTGTAATGTTTACCTTACCGCCGCTATAGCCGGCTTCTTTCATCTGTTCAAACAGAGTCTTTAACACTTTCTGCTCTCCTCTTGCTTTTGAAACAGGCTTTACTTTGCCTTCTTCGCTTGCCGTACCGATTATAGATAATCCGGCAAGTTCGATTGCCTTAGCAAGCAGCTTTGGCACTCTGCCATTCTGAGAAAAATTGTGCAGAGACTTGAATGCATAGAAAAGTCTTGTTCTCTTAGCGTATTCTGTAACCAGCCTACAGACCTTATCAAAATCTGCCCCGCTTTCCTTCAGTTCATATATCTTCTCGGTAATAAGCAGAAGTTCAGATGAAGTAGACAGTGAATCAATCACAAAAATCTTTGCTTTTTGATGCTCTTCAAGGTATATTTCCCTAGCATTCATAGCAGAATTATATGTTCCCGAAAGACCGCTTGTAAGCGTTGTAACATATATTTCTTCACTGTCGCCAAAAGCGTTCAGCCATTCCTCAATGCCAGGACAAGCCGTATAAGACCTGCCTTTATATGATGAAAGATAATCAACCATTTCACTTACATTCATGGT
>CADBPM010000028.1 GCA_902796595.1 uncultured Lachnospiraceae bacterium
CAAAATTAAGTCGGCGGCATTTTTTGCCACCGACTTATCGTAAACGAAATAAATAATTTCGTTTACGATAAACGGCGCTCAGAAATAATTGCGGATAGAGCAAGCTCTATCCGCAATTATTTTCTTCGCTTACTATAATTATTACTTTAATTTGCTTAAAGTTACAATTTTTGGGGTTAAGGGGGTATATTTTTTTAAAAATATACCCCCTTAACTTGAAAAAAAGTCCATAATAATATATCTTGATACAAGGATTAAAATTCCAAAACATGATAATAGCGGAAACAATTTTGAAACAAGGTTTCAAAACTGCATCGGTGTCGCGGCAGGCACGAGACCGATGGGCAGCATGCCTGCGTTAAGGTACAAAAAATGACAGATAGAGAGCAGAGAGCGGCCGCAAAACAGTTTGCGGAATACTGGAAAGATAAAGGGTATGAAAAAGGAGAAAGTCAGGCTTTCTGGCTGTCTCTTCTAAGAGATGTACTTGGTGTAAAACATCCGGAACAGTTCATATCATTTGAGGAACAGGTGCATCTTGACCATACTTCATTTATAGATGGACATATTTCTGCAACCAAGGTTCTTGTAGAACAGAAAAGTGTAGATAAAGACCTGAACAAGGCTATAAAGCAGTCGGATGGTTCTTTGCTTACGCCATTTGCACAGGCGAAGAGATATATAACGGAACTTCCACTGTCACAACATCCAAGGTGGGTAGTTACCTGTAATTTTAAGGAGTTCTATGTTTATGATATGGAGCGCCCAGGCGGCGATCCTGAAATTATAAAACTGGAAGATCTCCCTAAGGAATATTACAGACTGGAATTTCTTGTAAAGACAGGGGACGAGCATCTTGCAAAGGAAATGGAAGTTTCAATTGCTGCCGGTGACATAGTTGGAAAGATATATGATGCATTTCACGAAGAATATAAGAACCCTGACAATGAGGAGAGCCTTAAGAGTCTGAATAAACTTTGTGTCCGTCTGGTATTCTGCCTTTACGCCGAAGATGCGGGTATATTTGGAAGCAAGTCCATGTTTCACGATTATCTGGCACAGTTTGATGCAAAGCATATGAGGACTGCACTTATCGACCTTTTTAAGGTTTTAGATCAGAAACCGGAAGAAAGAGACAGTTATCTTGAAGATGACCTTGCCGCATTTCCTTATGTTAATGGAGGTCTTTTTTCGGACGAAAATATTGAAATCCCATATATAACCGATGAGATAAGAGACCTTCTTCTTAATAAGGCAAGTGCTGATTTTGACTGGTCGGATATTTCGCCTACTATATTCGGGGCGGTTTTTGAGTCTACACTCAATCAGGAAACCAGAAGAAAGGGAGGCATGCACTATACCTCTATTGAAAATATCCATAAGGTTATAGATCCACTTTTTCTTGATGGTTTAAATGAGGAATTTGAGGAGATATGCCAGATAAAAGTTGCAAAAACAAGAGAGAGCAGACTGTATGAGTTTCAAGACAAGCTTGCATCGTTGAAATTTCTTGATCCTGCCTGCGGTTCGGGAAATTTCTTGACAGAAACCTATCTTTCTCTGCGTAGACTTGAAAATAGGGTTCTTAAAGAACTTCACGGAGATCAGATGGTCATATTGCAGACACAGCCTATAAAGGTATCCATACAGCAATTTTATGGCATCGAGATAAATGATTTTGCGGTGACAGTAGCTACAACGGCACTTTGGATAGCAGAAAGCCAGATGATGAAGGAGACCGAGAATATAGTAGGTGTACCGCTAACTTTTCTGCCATTAAAGACTTATACCAATATAACTGAAGGTAATGCATTAAGGTTGAAATGGGAAGATGTGCTTTCGCCGGATGAGTGTAGCTATATTATGGGAAACCCGCCGTTTGTGGGCGCAAGATGGATGAATAAGGCACAAAAGGATGATGTGATTTCTGTTTTTGGAAAGTCATGGAAGGGCGTTAGCGATTTAGATTATGTTTCTTGTTGGTATAAAAAAGCCGTTGATTATATAAAAACAACCAGTATTGATACTGCTTTTGTGTCAACTAATTCGATATCTCAAGGGGCTTCAGTTTCTAATTTATGGGGACCATTATTTGACGAAGGAATACATATTAATTTTGCTCATAGGACTTTTATTTGGGATAGTGAGGCTTCAGTAAAGGCTCAGGTTCATTGTGTAATTATTGGATTTGGAAAGTCCTGTCATAAAGTAAAGAAGTTATTTGCTAATGGGCGTATGCAACTGGTAAATAATATAAATGGTTATTTATGTGACGCTGATGACGTTTTTATAACTAAGAGGCTTAATCCTATTGATAATGTTCCAACTATTTGCCTCGGTGGGCAGCCACTTGATGACGGAAACCTTATTTTAACCGAAGAAGAGCGCATAGAGCTGTTAAATAAAAATCCCTTGATTGAGAAGTATATTAGACCATTTATGATGGGAAAAGATTTTATTGATAGAAAACCAAGATACTGTTTATGGTTACAAGGAATAAATCCATCTGAATTGAGAAAGTGTCCGGAGATATTGAGCAGAATAAAACTTGTTGAGGAATTCAGGTTAAAAAGTAATAGAGAGAGCACATTAAGAGCAGCACAGTATCCATCCTTATTTGGTGCACCATTTGAATGTATGTCAGATTATATAGCCATTCCGAAAGTTTCATCCCAAAACAGAAGATATATACCGATGGATTATATATCAAAAGAAATAATTCCGGGTGATAAGTTATTTACAATGCAGGATGCTAATCTATTTCATTTTGGTGTAATGATGTCAAATATTCATATGGCATGGACAAGAGCAGTTTGTGGAAGACTCAAAAGTGATTATAGTTATTCTAACACAATAGTATATAATAACTTCCCTTGGCCTTCTTCTACACCTGAGCAGAAAGCAAAGATAGAAAAGACAGCACAAGGAATACTTGATGCAAGAGCTCTATATCCGGATGCCTCACTTGCAGATCTCTATGATGAACTTACCATGCCGCCGGAATTAAGAAAAGCTCACCAGCTTAATGATCTTGCGGTCATGCAGGCATACGGATTTACGAGAGGAACAGAAGCCTATTCCTCCGAAGCCGCCTGCGTTGCAGAACTGATGAGAATGTACCAGAAAAAAGTAAAAGAGAGCATGTAGGAAAAGAAGTTTGAAAAAAGGAAAAGAGAGCGCCCTTTGGCACTCACTTTTCCTTATCTCCCGAAAAATAACCATTGAACTGGTCGTACCAGGTTTCTTCTATTTTCTTAAAGGCCATATTAAGTCGTGCAAGTGCCTTTGTAAAAACAAATTCCATTCGTATAGAACCTGTATATTCGCCTACAAGCCGTATATTTATGTAAAGATGCCCGTCGAGAGTAACGAGGGCAGTGGTTCTTACAGGTGTGTCAAGATATTTCAACCTGCCTTCGTTTGCATGATCAAAGGCAAAAGTTATAGTCTCTGAGTTTATATTTTCATCTTTTGCCCTAAGGTGCAGAAAGCCTTGTTTTTCTTCTTTATCAAAGGAAAAAGAAAGCTCGCTCCAATAAGGGTTTTCCTCCAGTTTATAGGATATATTTTCAGACATTATCTTAAGGAAAGGGGCAGGGTCGCGGTTTTCCGGCACAGTTCTTTTTTCTTCAAGGTTGAAATGAGGCAGCACCTGTTCACATATCGCTTCGTAAATCTGTTCATCACCGGCGGCATTTCCTTGTGTATCAGCGGTTGTGATGACATAAAGATTTTCGCCTGATCTTAAAGGAAAAGAAAAGCCAAACTGACCGCCCATTCCATAGAGGAAGTATCCGCCATGCTTTTCGTGCCAAACCATATCGCCATATCCCATAGAAAGAAGCGACTTATTTGCAGTAAGCCTTGTATCTGTGAGAAATTGAGTGGCATGCATTAAAAAAGATGGATTGATAAGACACCTTTTGATGCCATCTGTACAGATGTAGCTGCCTCCTTCAGAAAGAAGCCTTGTAAGGATAAGTAGGTCTCTGCTTGTGCCTACAAGACCCGAACCGCCCATTGATACACCGAAAGGGTCCTTTACTATGTATGAATCCTCTGAAAAGCCTGTGAAGCATAGGATTTTTTCTTTTAGATAGTCTAACAATGACCTTCCGCTGATATTTTCAACCAAGGCAGCAAGAACGTGTGCTGAGCTGGTATCATAGTTAAAAAGTGTGCCGGGGTCCTTATCAGGATTGGCTATAAAGAAGCTTTCGACCCAATCTTTTGTGTTGCTTTTCTTATCATAGGTTGTCTTTATATAGCAGGTCTTCATAGCAAGACAATCTGCTATCGTCATCTCGGCAATCCTTTTATCAACATTGCGAGGGGTGAATTGTGTAAAATATTTTATTATCGGGTCGTCAAGGTGGATAAGACCTTCTTTTTCAAGGCTGCTTACAGCAATCGCTGTCATTGTTTTTGTTACAGAGAAGAGCCTGTGAAGCTTTTCCTTTGAAAAGCCGTTGAAATATCCCTCATAGATAAGGCGGTCGCCCTCCATAATGATAAGGGAATCAAGGACTGTCTTTTTTGAAATATAGGAAACTGTTTCTAATGGGTCAAATTGTTTCATTTTACAATTTTCTCCTTTTCAGGATTGCCGGCAGTAAGCGAAGCTTTCATCTGGCTTGGTGTCATATCGTATGTTTTTTTGAAAACACGTCTGAATGAATTGGCATTGTTGTAACCTACTTTTATGAAGAGGTCGTTTGTGTTGATATCAGGGTTTCTGTTGATAAGCTCAACACTTTTTTTCATCCTTATGTTTTCAAGATATACGGAAAAATTAACTCCTGTTCTGTCCTTAAAAAGGTGTGAAAAGTAGCTTTCCGAAATTTTAAATTCATCACTTATCTTCGAAAGACCTAATGAAGCATCAGCAAAGTTATTATCAATGTAATTGCGGATTTCTTTAATAAGGTCATCTTCATTTCTGGAGCTTGCAGCAGAAGCCGCGATGAGCTTTTCTGCTATTTTTTCACACGAACTTATAGACAGCTTTTCAGAAAATAGCTCGTCTGCTTCAACAAGGACAGTTTTGTTTTCATCGCTTTCCTTTATCTGATTTCTTGCTTTTAAGAGAGAATTTCTTATATCAGAAGCAAGAAATTTTAGGAGATTTACTGAAAGAGACCTTTCTTCTATATTTTCTTTTCTTATCTGAGCAAAGATCTTTGTTGTCTGTTCGCTTTCGCCATGAACGACGCATGAAATAAGCCTTGCCGAAAGTTCAGCCGGAAAATAATACACATTGGAGTGCTTTTTTATCATGGCGTATGGAAGGAAGATATAGTTCTTTGAAGTATAATTTGTTGCTTCAAAAGCGTGGTTATAGGAACTCCAGAGCGTATCGGGATTATCAGTAAACTCCCCAAGTCCTGCAAAGAGCCAGATGGAATAGGTTTCAAGAAGATAATTGTGAAGATCCAATATTATCTTCTGCGCCTCCATCATGCCATCATCAGGACTTTTATCAGTTTTAAATATAAAGGCGATCGAGTGCTCGTCCGGTCTGAACGAAAGAAGAGAATCGCCTAAAAAGCTTGCATAATCCTCCTCCAGTGAGGCATAGGTGAAATAAGGTTTCGCGTCTATTGCTGCCATATCTTCGCCAGCGTAATTTTCCATGTATTCATTATCATAAATAACTGCATATATTACGGCATAGTGCTTACCATCAGAAAGCCCCAAAAAATCCTTTGCGTAATTTATGTCGGCTTCGCTTGTTAAAAGTCCGGTGAGAAGTCTCCTTGTATATGTGGAATAAAGCAAAGGGCGGTCATCATCAAGTGCTTTTTGAAGGTCGCTGTTTTTTTCATGTGCTTCGTTAAGCTTGCTTCTGATGGAAAGAACCGGTCTTGCTGCTCTTTTTATGACAAATGTCATGTAAATATAGGATATTACTATTGCAAGCATGGTAAAGGCCGAGAAAATGAGCCTTGACCTTATTAACATTGTGGATGATGCATTCATAGGAGTTACAAGGTAGCAATTCCAGCCGTTGTAGGGACTTATATATGCGGTTACATGCATAGAGCTCCCGTTGTAGGTCATGTTACTATAGCCATTTTTATCATAGGAAAGCTTTGACATATCTCTTGTAAAATCGTCAGGCATCCCCTTAGATAATACATTTTGACCGCTTGAATCAGTCATGACCATAAAACCGTTACCTGTAATCTTTACAGGATCAAATATTTCTGATATTTTTTTGTCGTCTATTTCAAAGACCGCAAGGGCATTTGTTTTTTTGGTCGTATAGCGGTCGAGTGCGAGCATATATATACGAGTGCTTGGAGTGTTAAGCTTCGTGAAAGGAGACATATTTATAAAAGTTCTTCTTTCAGGAGACGTATGCATGAGGTCGTACCATGCACTATACCTGTCTTTTCTGTATGAACGGGATTCGGTGTAAAAACTCTTTCCGCTTGTAAGCTGGGAAGAAGAGATTATATAGTCATTGTTGCCCATGTATATATAATAGGAATAAATAGGCATGTAGCGTTCGCTTGAAAGGTAAAGCTTCAGCTCCCTTTTGGCAAGATAGGACTTGTAGTAGAAGTCTGGGTCTTTCGGAGAAAGTATCGAAAGACCAGAAACATTGCTGCTTACAATCTCGCCGCAGAGAATATCCATCTGCCTGAAGGAATTGTCAAGGTTGTCAACGCTGCTCTTAAGAATCGTCTTTTCCTGATTCCAGTAGTTATCGCTTATAGAGTTTATGGAAACGCTGTAAAGAACGAAGCCAAGGAGCAGTATGATAAGTAATATCATGCTGAAAGAAAGAGTGATCTTCCTTATGTAATCTGAATCTATTCCTGTCTGATCTGTTTTTTGCTTTTTATTAGTGCGTACCTTGTTAAATAAGGTGAAAATTTTGTTGCTCAAATTATGTCCTCTATGTAAATAGTCCTTAAGACTGTATTGAATAATAAGTTTGTAATTGAAAATTTTAACAATAATATCTGAAAACTATGCACATTTTCTGTGCATTATTATTTTAACATCTTGTGGAAGAATTTTCAATAAAAGAAATTAAGAAGAAAAAACAATTTATTTTTGAGTGAAAAATCAAGATAAAAGACTTCTAAAACCGCCTGTTTAAGGGGGTATGCAGAATTTGACCGCAAATATTGCATCCCCTGTAAAGATTGAAGCTTGCAATGAAAGGGCTTACATAGTATCATCAATCGTGTCAGGTGAAAGCAAACACATGAGATGTTGAAATCTGTGTGAGAGAGAATACCTGATACAACAATAAAGGGTTTTTCCATAGGAGGAAAAAGTAAATGAGAAAGAAGTTAACAAGTTCTGTTCTTACCGCATCACTTATTGCAGCAACTCTTCTTACAGGTTGCGGCGGCAACACTTCATCAGAAGGCAATACTTCAACAACAACAAGTGCAGCCGGCAGCACAGCTGCCAATTCAACTGCTAAATCAAGTACAGCATCAAGTACAAAAGAAGGCAGCAAGCCTGGTAAGATTTCTATAATGGTAGATGGTACACTCGTTACACAGGCAAATGGTCGTGATGCATTCGAGAAGAAGTGGGAGGATCTCACAGGTATTGATCTTGTGATCAACCAGCCGGATCACGATGCATACTATGATCAGGTGAGTCAGGTCATGGCATCAGGCGACCTTCCGGATGTTATCCTTCTTGATTCCACACACTATGCAGCTTATGCAGGTCAGGGAGTTCTTGCAGATATTACAGATTACTATGCAGGCTCAGACCTTGAAAAGAGAGTAAATGAAGCAGGACATCAGTCGATCGTAGATGGCATCAGGATTGATGGCAAGCTTTACGGATTTGCACCTACCCGCGGAAATGGCTGCGTTACTTATGTAAAGAAGAAGTGGCTTGATAATTGCGGGCTCAGCGTACCTACAAATTTTGATGAGTATGAAAAGATGCTTGAAGCTTTCACTACAGGTGATCCTGATGGCAATGGTACAAATGGAGATACATACGGCGTTTCTGCTGCAGGCTTCATAGGCGGAGAAGCTCCATATACAAACTATTTACCTGAATTTTACGGTATGGCTCATCCTTCCTTCTATAAGAAAGAAGATGGTACATGGGCAGATGGATTTACTGAAGATGCTATGAAAGAGGCACTTCAGAAGATGCAGGATGCTTATAATAATGGACTTATCGATAAGGAAACTCTTACAAACGGAACAAGCGACTGCCGTAATAAGTTCTATGCCGACAAGTTTGGTGTATTTACATACTGGGCTGGTACATGGAACACAAATCTTAAGACAAATCTTGAAGCAAACGGTCTTGATGGTGAGCTTGTAGCTCTTCCACCTATTTCTGAAGTGGGAACCTATGTAGAAAGAATCGCTCCTATCTGGTGCATCACAAGCGCATGCAAGGATCCTGAAGCTGTTTACCATAACTTCATTGAGTCCATGCTTGATGGCGGAGATATGGAACTCCTTTGGACATACGGTGTTGAAGGAACACATTGGAGCGTAAAGGGTGAAACACTTTTTGCAGGTCAGCCAAATGAGGTTACTTATAAAGAAGGCGAGTTCCATATGCTTGAGAACCTTGAAAAGGCAGGCACGCAGTATACAAAGAACCACATTGACCCAATGCTTGCACTTGTAAATATCAAGGATGATCCGGGCGCTGCAACAGTTGCTGAAGAAGCAAGAAAGAGCGCTGAAGTATTTAATGCAAATTCAAAGGTTGCAGATCTTGTTCCAAATACAGATGTAATGACACAGTACAATGGTGACCTTACAACTCTTAAGAACGAGATCGTAGCCAAGGTTGTTGCACAGAACCTTTCAGTTGAGGATGCTTATAAGGAATACGAAGCAGGACATGGCGCAGAGTGGTCAAAGGCTATTGTTGATTCTCTTAACGCAGCAAAATAACTAAAAGTAATACGAGCGGAGGCGGCGTCCTCTTTGCCGCCCCGCCATTTTTATGTAGATATTAAGGCGGTGGCAAATGCTTTTACCACTGAAATCATTGACATCTGGTCATTACGGAGGAACAGATAATGGCTAAAACGGGCACCAAGGATGCTGCTATAATTTCTGAGATAAATGAATATCAGAAAACACATAAAAGAACTCTCGGCATGAAAATGTACAAATATCGTGGCTTTTATTTGATGTTCCTGCCGGTATTCATACTTGCACTCTTGTTTTTCTACCTTCCGATGGTTGGTAATTTTTTCGCTTTTACAAATTACAATGGCATAAGATGGAACTGGGTCGGACTTGAAAATTTTCAGAAAATGTTCAGTATGCCGGCATTTGGCAAAGCATTTATAAATACTCTTGTAATGAGTACCTTAAAACTGTTGCTGAATACTTTCGGCGCAGTTGTTATCTCACTTTTACTTAATGAGATGATAAATATCCACTTTAAAAAAATAGCACAGACGATCATTTATCTTCCACACTTTATGTCATGGGTAGTTACAGCGTCTGTTTTTACTCTCATCCTTTCACCATCACAGGAAGGTCTTGTAAATGCATTTCTTACACAGATCGGACTTGTAACAAAAGGAAATGAACCATACTGGCTTTCACAGATAGGCAGCTGGAAGGGATGGTATTATGTTATCAACCTCTGGAAAGACACAGGTTGGGGAACGATTATCTTCCTTGCAACTCTTTCAGGCATCAATCCTGATGTATATGAAGCAGCCAGCATTGATGGAGCAGGCAGATTACAGAAGATGAAGTATATTACATTGCCTGCACTTGCAAATACGATAATAACGGTTCTTATTCTGAACCTTGCAAAGGTCATGAATCTTTTTGAATCAGTATTCGTTCTTCAGAATGCGGCAGTTATGAATGATTCAAATGTTCTTCAGACCTACGTATATAATCAGACCTTTAACTCAGGTGGTATTCCTAACTATGGCTACACAACGGCAGTCGGTCTTACAAAATCTATAGTGGGATGCGTTCTTGTACTTATATGCAACAGAATGAGTAAGAAGGTCAGAGGCAGAGGTATAGTATGACAGAAGAAGAAAAAAAACGCAGAGCAGCAAGAAGAGCAGAGGCGAGGGCTGAAAAGAAGGCTTGGAAAAAGGCAGAAAAGGAAGCTCTTAATAACAGAGCCACTCATCCTTTTACAGCTTTTAATGTTGTTAATGGAATAGTGTTTATTCTTATCTGCTTTTTAGTGATAATTCCTATATGGAAAGTTTTTGTGGATTCGATCGACTTAAAAACTGCATGGGGCATGAGACTCTGGCCAAAGGAGTTCGGTCTTCAGGGATATTTCTCAGTATTTACGAATCCGACACTTTACCATCCGTTTATCATTTCAGTTATAACAACACTTTTAGGTACTTTGTTCGGACTTATGATAAGTACACTTGGAGCTTACGTTCTTATCCAGTATGATATGCCATTTAGAAATTTCTTTGCAGGTTTCTTACTTTTTACTATGATATTTAATGGTGGAATGATACCTACCTTCCTTGTAGTAAAGCACTTGCACCTTACCAATACTCTTTGGGCAGTTACACTCATACCGGCTATAAATGTATATAACCTTGTACTTATGCGTAACTTCTTTGAAGGAATACCGGGTGCGCTTTTTGAAAGTGCCTCTATTGATGGATGCTCACCTATGGGAACATTTTTCAGAATTGTTCTTCCGCTTTCAAAGGCAGGACTTGCATCTATCGGTCTTATGTTTGCGGTAACATACTGGAATGATTATACCAACTACAAACTTTACATAACAAATCAGGACCTTTTCAATTTCCAGATGAAGCTTCGTTCGATCATCATGGGGTCCGACCTTCCGACTGCATCGGGGGGTGCAACAGAAAATACAGTTAAAAATGCGGCAATCATCATTGCGATACTTCCATTTATGATTGTATATCCTTTTCTTCAGAAATATTTTGTAAAGGGTATCAATATCGGTGCAGTAAAAGAGTAAATTTCGCACTGGATATAGGGGATTGCGAATATCAGAGCCTGACCTGATCAAATCAGGTTGGGCCTTGTCTTATTGTGAAACAATAAAACATTTATTAAAAGGAATTATCATGGGAAATTTATTGTATAAGAGTGACCTTGGGGATGGAAATTATAAGAACCCTGTTTTATTTGCTGATTATTCAGATCCGGATGTGATAAGGCATGAGAATACCTATATTATGACTGCATCAAGTTTTAACCATACTCCGGGCCTGCCGATACTTGTTTCAACAGATATGGTAAACTGGAAGCTTGTTAATTATGCAGTTGAAAATGTCGGAGAAGGCTTTGAGAATCCTCGCCATTCAGAAGGCATCTGGGCACCTGCGATAAGAGAACATGAGGGGGTTTTTTATATATTCTACGGAATGCCGGACGAAGGGATCTTTATGATAAAGACAGAGGATCCCCTTGGAAAATGGTCACTTCCTCTTAATATTTTCCCAGGAAAAGGCTACATTGATCCTTGTCCTTTTTGGGATGAAGACGGCAGAGCATATGTGATCCATGGCTATGCAAAGAGCAGGATAGGTTTTAATTCAAAGCTTGGGATATTTGAAATGAGTAATGACGGAAGCAAGAAGATTTCACAGGATGAAATTCTTTTTGACGGAACCAATCCGTCGCATCCGGCAAAAACGCTTGAAGGACCCAAAATATATAAAAGGGATGGATTTTATTTTATTCTTGCGCCTGCAGGCGGAGTAAGACCTGGCTATCAGGTGGCACTAAGAAGTGAAAATATCAAAGGGCCTTATGAGATAAGAACTATAATGCATACAGGCGGTTCAGGGATAAATGGCCCTCATCAGGGAGCTCTTGTAACAGATATTGCAGGAGATGACTGGTTTATCCATTTCAGGGATATGGGGCTGTACGGTAGAGTCACATATCTAGAGCCTGTAAGTATGCGTGATGGCTGGATAGTTACAGGCATTGAAAAGGGAATACCGGGTTGTGGAGAACCGGTTGCAAAATACAGAAAACCCGCATCGGCAGAAAGATCAGAAATTACCTATCTTTCTGCGTCAGATGATTTTATAGATGGAAAGCCTTCACTTTCATGGCAGTGGATGGCTGATCACAGAGATGATTTTATAGATAAAGATAATAAAAAGGGACTCGTGTTAAATGCATTAAACCTTAATGGAAGCGCTGATCCGCTTCTCTGGGAATGTCCCAATATTCTTGCAGAAAAACTGGTGTGTCCGGAGTTTACTTTTGAAACAAAAGTGGATTTATCATGTTTATGTGAAAATGATCGTGCAGGGATAATAATGACAGGTGGCTGTTATGCTGCGCTTGAAGCGATAAAAACTAAGGACGGGATTTCTATAAGAAGGATACTTTCTTTTAATACAGAGGATGGAAATGTAAATGAAGCAAGAGAGATCATTGATGATTTTTCTGAAAAAGAAATGAGTGCTTCGAATGGAAAAATTGTCTTTAAAATGAGATTTGTAAAACCATTTATGGCAGAAACACCTGTGCTTACAATGACATATTCTGTAAATGAAAAAATGAAAGATTCAGGTATTTTATTTACACCTGAAGACCACACATGGGTTGGCGCAAAGACTGGAATTTATGCTATTTCAAGAAAAAATGCCAAGGGTGGAAGCGCAAAATTTGAATATGTAAAAGTGGAGAATGAGGAAGCAATAAATGAGAGCGGAAACTGACAGAGAAATACGCGAATGTCTTGACAAATTAATGGAAATTTCAACTCCGGAAATGCCCGCTTGGAACATGGAAAAGATAAGGAGTGGCAAGCCTAATAAGTGGAATTACTGTGACGGGTGTGTGATAAGTGCGATCATAAAAATGTACGAACTTACAGGCGAAAAAAGGTACCTTGATTTTGCGGATGATTTTGTGGGGTGGTATGTAAAGGAAGACGGAAATATTTCAACCTACAGCCCTGAAGAAAACAACCTTGATAATATAAATCCGGGCAAAAATCTTTTTAAATTATATGATCTTACAGGAAAGGAAAAGTACCGTAAGGCACTTGACATTGTAAGAGGCCAGTTAGATCACATGCCGAGGACAAAAGAGAAAAATTTCTGGCATAAGGAAATTTATCCTTGGCAGGTCTGGCTTGATGGGCTTTATATGGCACAGCCTTTTTATCTGGAATATGAGATAAGATACAATAAAATGACCGGAGCAAAGGATGTCATAGACCAGTTTAAAAATGTTGAAAGACTTATGCGCGACCCTACAACAGGGCTTTTCTATCATGGTTATGATGAAAGCAGAGAAATGTACTGGGCAGATAATATTACAGGTTGCAGTCCTAATTTCTGGCTGCGTGCGGAAGGGTGGTTTGCGGCAGCCCTTGTGGATACGGCAGCTGCAATGCCGGAAACTCTTTACTATGAAAGAATGTATCTTGTGAAGATGCTTAAAGATCTGGCAGATGCCCTGAAACCATGGCAGGATGAAAGCGGCATGTTCTATCAGGTTATAAATAAGCCTGATGTCAAAGGAAATTATCTTGAAACAAGCGGCACAGCCCTGATAGCATACGCGCTTGTCAAGGCTTGGAATATAGGCTTTCTTGACATGACTTATGGTGATATGGGTGAACGCGCCTTTGAGGGGATCATAGAAAAATATTTTAAAAAGTCTGAGGATGGCAGATTTTTGCTTGATGGAATATGTCTTGTGGCTGGGCTTGGCGGCAAAGATCACAGGGATGGCAGTTTATCCTATTATTTCAGCGAACCTGTCGTAAAAAATGAGGCAAAGGGTATAGCTCCTCTTTTCATGGCTTATGCTGAACTTGCAGGACGTAAAGAAAAAGTTCCAAAGGAGTGTGCGACACATGAAATTTGAAATAAGAGCACTTACTTCAAGGAGTGTTTCTATTGAGATCATGGATGAGACTGCCTATAAAAACGAGAAGGAATATAGCCTTATTCTTGATGATGGAAAAGAAAGAAAGTTTAAAAATAATGTCGTTTCTTTTTTTGGACTTTTGCCTTCAACATCACACATTTTAACCTTGATAGATTCCGAAAGTGTTAAGGAAAGCCTGTCTTTTAAAACGTTTTCTGAAAGTGTTTTTTTTAATGTAAAAGATTTCGGAGCAAAAGGTGACGGAGTTAAAAATGATCTTGCAGCCATAAATGCAGCTATAATGAGTGCGCCGGCAGGAGCAACGATCTATTTTCCAAAAGGAACTTATCTTACGACTCCTGTATTTTTAAAGAGCGATATCACACTTTACTTTGATGAAGGTGCGGAGCTTTTAGGAAGCACAGACAGAAATGATTATCCCATTTTAAAAGGAATGATACCTTCTACAAACGGAAAAAGTGAGGTGAATCTTGCAAGCTGGGAGGGAAATCCTCTTACAAGTTTTGCTTCTCTTATTACAGGGATAAATGTAAAAAATGTGAAAATCACAGGACCGGGAACAATAAATGGAAATGCTGATAAAAGTGACTGGTGGGTAAATCCGAAGGCTAAAAGGATAGCATGGAGACCAGATACGATATTTTTAAATGGTTGTGAAAATATTCTTGTGCAGGGCGTTACAGTTAAAAATTCACCTTCATGGACTGTCCATCCGTATTACTCAAATAACCTCAAGTTTGTGGATATTACTGTTTGGAATCCTTTTGATTCACCAAATACAGATGGCTTTGATCCGGAAAGTTGTAGAAATGTAGAACTTATAGGTTCTCTCATTTCTGTTGGAGATGACTGCGTTGCGATAAAAAGCGGTAAATACTATATGAGTCAGTATCATTATGCAGCATCCAAAAATATTACGATAAGAAACTGCAGGTTTGAAAGAGGACATGGAAGCGTGACTGTCGGAAGTGAAGTTTCCGGAGGTGTTACCGGCGTAAGAGTAAGCAGATGCATTTTTTCTGAAACAGACAGGGGACTCAGGATAAAGACGAGACGCGGCAGAGGGCAGCTTTCTGTTATTGATGATATTATCTTTGAAAATGTGATCATGGACAGAGTTCACATGCCGTTTACGGTAAATATGTTTTATTTTTGTGATCCAGACGGTCATAGTGAATATGTACAGGATCAGAAAAGTAGGCCGGTTGATGAAGGCACGCCTTCAATAGGTTCTTTTTACATAGATAATGTAAAGTGTACAGGCGTGGACGCAGCATTTATAACGATGGCGGGACTTCCTGAAAGTCCGATAAAAGAGGCAGTTATAAAGAATACCGAGGCTGTATTTTTACCTGAAAATGAAAGGAAAAGAGTTGTGCCTGTTATGATGGATAATTTTGAAGCCTTGTCAGGGTGTGGGATATATCTTTTGAATGTGGAAAATGTATCGGTTGAAAATCTTGTGATAAAAGGAAGCGCAGATAAAAAGGCAAGACTTTTCAATGTGCAGAATTCCTCCGGTTTTGAAAATGTGAGGTATGAAGATGAGTGATGGCTTTGATCTTATTACTCTTGGTGAGATAATGTTAAGGCTTTCTCCGCCCAACTATGAGAGGATGAGCAGGGGCGATGTCTTTGACAAGAGAGCCGGCGGTTCCGAATTCAATGTTGCCGCAGGAGCTGCATTGTTAGGTCTTAGAACTGGTATTATCTCGAAGCTCCCGGCCAACGACCTTGGAACATTTATAAAAAACAGGATCCGTTTTGAAGGAGTATCAGACGACTTTCTTATTTATGATAAGAGCGAAGAAGCAAGGCTTGGCATCTATTATTATGAGTATGGTGCTGCACCGAGAAAGCCTAAAGTTGTGTACGACAGGAAAGGTTCTTCATTTACGAGGATTAGACTCTCAGAACTGCCATTTGAAAATCTTTATTCAAATACGAAGGTTTTTCATACAAGCGGGATCACGCTTGCGCTTTGCAGGAATACAAGGGATACTGCGATCGAACTGATAAAGAAATTCAAAAGAGGCGGTGCAAGGATAAGTTTTGACGTAAACTACAGGGCAAATCTCTGGAGTGAGGAGGATGCAAGAGATACTATAAG
>CADBPM010000029.1 GCA_902796595.1 uncultured Lachnospiraceae bacterium
ACTGCCACCAGTGATGGTGGCTTAGCCTTGAGGCTTCACCTGCAAATTTTATGCAAGGGTGTTACAAAAAAACTTGACTACGTCAAGAAGATTTTTTTTCATTCCTTGATTCGCATATCCATAATAAAAAACTTGATTTTGATGGTATTTTCTGTGTTACAGATTTGATCGCATACTCCGTTATAAATCACCTTACTGCAAAGGGCATCCGTATACCACAGGATGTAAATGTAATCGGATTTGACGGTATAAATAAGTTAGATAATTCCGGTTATGTATGTTCTACCATTGTCCAACCCGTAAGAGCCATAGCGGAAACCTGCGTTGATCTCATTCTTTCAGATAAAGAGCCTTTAGACAGCAGGCTTATCTGCCTCCCCGTTTCCTTTGCGGAAGGCGGCACAACAAAATAAAAAAAACTTTTACACAGAATAAAGGTTGAAATGAGAAGCCACCCATTTCAACCCTTATTTTTACTAATCTGTTTTTACACTGCATAGAGCCTTATGCCTTAAGATACTTACTAAGCTTATTTTTTAGTGTAGTGTAAAATTGCTTTTCTTCCTTAAAAAACTCAATATCCCTTTCGCTTGGCCTGTAAGTCGGATTGTCTGTCCGCTCTATTATTTTATCTATGCCTTCAATACAACTTTCTACGCTTGTGCCAAAGATATCATCATTTCCTCTGGTTGCTATATCCTGTTCTACTGAAAGAGTAGTAAGTGTGCTTTGCGTCCCATGTTGAAATGGATTTATGCCTGTTTCATCAAGTGTCTCCTGCCATGCATCCTTCATTTCCTGAGGAGCTTTCTTTAAATAGTAACCGGTCTTGAAATATATCTCCTTACGAGTAGTCGTATCTGCAAGACGATAGGACCTATTATTAGCTTCCAGTTTTTCTCTTGCAATCCGATCATTTATAGTTGCCTGAGATTCAAATTCTCCATTGCTGTTTCTTACATACTTCATGCCATTTAAGCAAAAGTTTCTATTCGAATCCAGTCCTATAAATTTCAACAATTCAGCAACGTTTTTATGATATTGATCAATCTCCTCATTGCTATATCCAATCTGATGGCATATCCCAGCAGCATTCCTGATAAGGAAATTTAAGGCTCCAGCCAATGAATGTGCCTTAAGTGACGCTTCTGAACAATATGGATTTTTATCGTTTAGCACTTTAACCCCATAAGGAGTTAATTTTAACCATCTGCCATCATTGATTTTTATAGTAGCACCATTTGCTAAATTTACAGAATTGCTCCCTTTATCAACGTATGACGTTGATGCTAATGGCACTCGCTGTGACAAGGTTTGCCATCTATCTTCAATAGGTTCAAGATGCCCACCAGAAAAATACGGATCATTTTCTATTTCCGGAGGCACGTAGGTATTTTTAAGATCTGTTGTAATTGCCCATGTATTACGATTTATATAGTAATGTATATCATTATTAACTTTGTCCAATTTATCCCACCTCCAATAATCATTGCAATAGATATGTAAGATTTTCAATCGTAGCAGGATATTTATACTCTATCATTATTCGAGGTTGCCACACAAAATTTTCACTACTTAGAATACGTCCCCCAATAAGCCAATTTTGACACACTTTAATATTTCTTTAGCGTTTTTGAATACATTTAACTTTATTTTAATCATTTTTTCACCAATTCGTCAACTGCCAAATCAGTTATATTTTAGTCAGTGCCTGCAATAGTCCCTGTTTCCACAAAAAGAGTCCCGAAGCATCGGAACTCTTTTTGATTTCAGATTTTGAATTCTACCACACCGCAATTTCCTATGTGCGGAGTCCAGTAGTCATTCATATCTGTTTTCTTTTCTATGTTGTAGATAAGTGCATGTAGGGCTGCCCCGTGTGAAACAACAAGAACATTGCCTTTCACCTGTGTATTTTCACTTATAAGCCTTTTATAAAAAGCCCCTGTTCTTGCAATAACCTCTTCAAAGCTCTCGCCTCCCTCGGGTGTTACATAAGCATTAGGATTTTGCGAAAAATTAACCAGATTAGGGTCCACCTTACTCATATCCGCATCAGCTTCAAGTCTGTAATACTTCCCCTCATTTACACCAAAGCTCATTTCACGAATATCTTCATCTATGATTATTTCACTCGACGGCTTACCTGTAATTATCTTTGCAGTCTTTTTGGCTCTGCTTAATGGACTGGAATATACCTTTTCAAAAGTAACTCCATGCTTTATAAGCGAATCATGCAACTGCCATGCATCTTCCATTCCTTTTTCAGAGAGTGAAACATCTCTCATTCCCTGAAGCTTATGAGCCGCATTCCATACGGTCTCCCCATGTCTTAAAAGTATAAGGTTCACAACAAACTTCTCCCGTAAAATATCATATTTTATATTGCCTCCGGCTAATAAAGAGAATATGCCTATCCCTTTCTTCTGTCATGATTCCTGTAATACTCTGCCTTAGCCATGTACATTAATTTCTCTGCATTTAGCCTTATCTCCTCAGATTTACCCGAATCCACATCAAATCCCCAGCCGATAGAAATATTTATGTCCTGCTGCTTTATATTTTCAACTCTCGCAGCCATAGTTTCATTAAATATCTCTGCATCGTCAAAGTTTTCAAATGCAACAATAAATTCGTCACCGCCGATACGATACAAAATTCCTTCTTTAAAAGTCTCCGTTAAAACTCTTGCTGCACCTCTGATAAGCTCGTCGCCCTTATCATGCCCTAGTGTATCATTGGTAACTTTCAACCCGTTAAGATCTGCGAAAACCATGCCGAAAGGTTTATGTTTTTCCTCATACAGGGCAATATCTTCTTCGTATGCATTCCTGTTTCTGCATCCTACAAGCTGATCCACCCTTGCAAGCTTCTTAAGCTGATCTACAAGATTTTTATTTCTTATTTCTGCTGCAAGGAAAAATGCAACTGTTTTTATTATTGTTTTAACATCAACAAAATCATCTATCCTGTAATTTCTTATTCCAAAAAAACCAACCTCTTCTTCTCCCTGTCTTAAACTTTGAAACAGGATATCCTGCGTTGCAAGATCATGATTACTTTTATCGGTCCCTTCAAGAAGTTCGGATATAGCAATAAAATCAACAGCATAAGCAAGCCCGTCGGCATCTGCATTTTCATGCGCCCAGTTTACAGTTTCCTTCGGCATCGTATTAAAATTTTCAAATGTTTTTGCAAGCCCCGGATTCATCCACTTCTTAACTATAACATACTCATTTTCCTTCTTAAATGCCAGAGTCATAAGATCAGCACTTGTTGCCTCTGCAAGCAGTCCCATCATTTTACCTATATTATCATTAAGATTTCCTCCGCTCTGTAAGATCTTTGCACAACGGATAATGATAGTATTGGTTCTCTCTGTCATTTCAAGACGCTCTGTCTCTGAAATATCCCTAAAAGTAGAATGATCGAACAAATGGTCTAACTTTATCTTCTCAAATTCCTTTATCGGAACAGGCTTTGAATAAAAATAACCCTGCAGATAACTTACCGGATATCTTCTAAGAAACTGCTGTATCTCTTCGCTTTCAACACCCTCTATGCAAATACTCTTTCCTGAACTTATTACCATATGAGTAAGACCATTTATTATACTCTGATCAACACTGTCGTTTATAATATCTTTTACAAACTGCCTGTCAATCTTTATCTCGTCTACAGGCACTTTTTTCATAAGACTCAAAGAAGAAAGTCCTGTCCCGAAATCATCCAGAGCAAACCTTACACCCTGTGCCTTTAGTTCAGCAACCTTACTTGTAAGAATATCCTCCGCAAGCACACAGCAGCTTTCAGTAAGCTCCAGACAAACATTTGTAAGAGGGTATCCTTCTTCTTTTATAATATTTATTATACTGTCTGTAAAATTACTTCTTTCAATCTGCGCAGAAGAAAGATTTATATCAACAAAAAATTTCGGGTCTGTTTTAAGAAATTTTTTGGTCTCTCTTAGAGCCTGACGCATAATAAAATTTCCGAGCTCTACAAAAACAGAATCCTTTTCAAGAACAGGCAAAAATTCTCCCGGTGATACAATTCCATAATCAGGATGACTCCATCTCATAAGTGCTTCGGCGCCCGTAATCTTTCCAGTCTTAACACTGATAACTGGTTGATAATAAACCTCAAACCCATTACAGCCATTCACAACGCTTTCTCTTATGACATTAAGCTCTTTAAGCCACTTTTTATCATCTTCATTAGGAGTAAATCTGAACTTTACAAGATCACCCTGATTGTTGTCTTTCGAATTTGTATAAGCGTAAAGAAGGCATGAATATATGGTATGAGAATCAATCTTTCCTATGCCCTTTAACGTCATAATGCCGCCGCACATATTCAGATTTATTCTGCCATCTTCATTTACAGCTACACCCTGCCTTACATTTGACCTGGCAAGCTCATAGAGATTTATCATTTTTTCCTTATCACATGCCTTGCCGCATATTGCAAATTTGACTCCGTCCATGCGATAAATATGATAATCTTTAAACAGATTGTGGAGAATTTCAACAAGCGCCAACAACAGCCTGTTGCCAAAAGTATAGCCATATTCGTTATTTATATTATCAAAATGAGACACTCCTATCAGCATGACCACATCACTGATATCCGATTCAGAATTTTCCCTCTCCCTTTTCATATCATTGAAAAAAGCATATAGATTCGGCAGACCTGTCATTGTATCTGTGCCGGACTGTACCCCGTAATTATTTATAGTTCCCGCAATAAATGCAGGCTTTCCATCACTATTATAGATAACATTTCCATTTTCATCGCAGGTAACGTAGCTTCCACTTGCATCCATTACCCTGTAACGTATATGAATCGAATCTTTCACGCTGGGTTCTATACGTCTACGATATGCGCCGCGGTCTTCCGGATAGATCTTGTCCTGCCATTCCCTGCCGTATCCGTCAAGTTTTCCGGACGACAATCCAAAAAATTTTACAGCACTAAAAGGCCATCTCATCTCACCTGTCGCAAGGTCCAAAATATAGCTGTACCTTCCGCTTTCTTCTGATGAAAAGGCCTCTACCATATCATTAAAGAGCTTCTCTTTATGCTCTGTCATATTACTTAAGTGCTGTTCGTCCATGGTATTTTTCCTTAACACTTTCTTTCAAACTCGATTTTTTAATTGTCATTAAATTCCATAAACAAGTATAATCTTTTACTAAGAATATCACAAGCCCCCATATCAGTCAAATCTAATAAAAAAAAGAGCACCTCCCGAAGGAAGTGCCCTTTTGCTGTATGCGCGGTAAATTATTTCAACCTGAATCAGAACTTACCAGCCTTGGCAGCTTCTTCGATAGAAACTGCAAGTGAAACTGTAGCACCAACCATAGGGTTGTTACCCATACCGATAAGACCCATCATTTCAACGTGAGCAGGAACTGAAGATGAACCTGCAAACTGAGCGTCTGAGTGCATACGACCCATAGTATCTGTCATACCATAGGAAGCAGGACCAGCTGCC
>CADBPM010000030.1 GCA_902796595.1 uncultured Lachnospiraceae bacterium
CTGATATACAGATTGTTCATCATAATCATAGCGTCCGTTTGGCAACTCAGTTACTTTGATAGTGCCATTTTTAACGTATCTGCCAAGTGTCTGCCTTGATATTTGCAACAACTGTAATACTTCGCCTGACCTCAATGTGTTCACCTCGCTTTCCAATGTTAAGGATAACTCCGAAAAGCAAGCATGTCAATACTACTTAACAAAAATAGTTATCATTTGGATGTATTAAACTATATTATTGCTGTTCAAACGCACAATATTTTCCCGTGTGATTGCTCCCGCGATTTCGTATACCATTATACAATAGTTGATACTTGCTTGACAAGGAATAATGTCTTTTACCTGAATCGGTGAAATTTATCATCAAAGTAAAAGAAGCGTTTTGCTGAATTTTACACTGCTCCCCCGATACTTATCGGGATGAAACTTCACGGATTCAGGTATAAATCTTAGATAACTCTTATTTTAAATACTACCGGCATGTCACTCTTAACCGGACAATTTATATGAAGACCATCTTTTTCAGTTGAAAATGTAAGCTCTGCGCCGCCGCCAAGCAAGGATACATCATCCACGATAACAGAACCGCCATTTCCGCCTGTTCCTTCAGCAAATGGTCTAAGTGTCTTTACCACGTATTTTCCATCATCAGCAGCCTTCATTGCTATCGCATAGATATCGCCATGGCAGGTAGTGAAACGGAAATCCTCTGAAGTGTAATCGAGCTTTTCACCATCGTTGAAATCACCCTCGGATACCCTGTGGTCTCCTTCACCATATACCTTATAAGGCTTTGCATTGTATATAGCTTCACCGTTTGTCTTAAGCCATTTTCCGATTTCAGTAAGAACCTTTGTCTCTTCCTCGGTAATGGTTCCGTCCCCCTTAGGGCCTACATTAAGAAGCATTCTTCCGTTCTTGCTGACCACATCACAAAGAGTACGCACGATATCAAGTGAAGTCTTAAATTCATTGTCAGGAATGTAACCCCATGACTTGTAGCCTATAGGTGCATCTGTCTGCCAGATGAAAGGCTTGATATCTGCAAACTGCCCTCTTTCAACATCCGGCACAGCACTGCCAAACGGGAACTCGTCATGCTTGTAATTGATAACTCCGCCAAGTCCTGCCTCATCCATCTTGTTGTAATAATAAGCTGCTGCCTTCTTTATATAAGGACGGGCAACAGCATGCTCTATCCACCAGTCAAAATAAAGGATAGCAGGATGGAAACGGTCAACTATCTCGCAGGTTCTTGCAAGCCAGTCCTGCATAAATTCTTCACTTGGCTCAGGCTTTGCATAGATATCATACTGGGCAGACCATGGCAGGTATACCGACGGCCAGTAAAAATCGCCCCTCTTGTATTCACCCTTTATATCGCTGTCAAACTGTCTTCCATCGCCAAGGAACCACCAGTGCTCTATTCTGTGTGAACTTGCACCGAATACTATATCCTGCTTCTTTGCGGCCTCCTTAAGCTCTCCTAAAACATCCCTGTGAGGTCCCTTTTCTGCCGCATTCCATTCCGAAAGCCTGCTCTTATACATCTGGAAACCATCATGGTGTTCTGCAACAGGAACAACATACTCTGCACCGGCTTTCTTAAAAAGCTCCATCCATGCGTCCGGATCAAACTTCTCACCCTTGAAGCGGTCAACATAATCAATATAGCCTGTTTTCTTATGCTCCCCAAAAGTCTCAATATGGTGCTTATATTCGCGTGAATCCTTGACATACATATTTCTCGGATACCACTCATTAGCATAAGCCGCCTCTGAATAAATGCCCCAATGGATGAAGATACCAAACTTGGCATCCTTATACCACTTTGGCACCTCGTACTCTGTCAAGGACTCATTTGTATCCTTAAACCTGCCACTCCCAATCACTTCGTCGATACGGTCCATTTCAACCTTAAGATCGTAACTCATTCCCCTTTACCTTCTTTCGTAAGTTTTTCTGAACTCAGCCGGGCTTATACCCATAACCTGGCGGAACTTCTTGCTGAAATAATCAACATCATTGTAACCCGTTCTTTCGGATATCTCATATATCTTCAGATTGGTTGAAATGAGAAGGTCCTTAGCCTTAGCGAGTCTTATATCATTAACATAGCTGTTAAAGCTCTTACCTGTTTCTCTGGCAAAAACCTTGCCAAAATACACACTGTTGTAGCTGAAAAGCGGCGCCACATTTTCCAGTGTAAGATCCCCGTTATAATTATGTTCAATATAGTCTATAACATCATCAACCGTACTTTCCGCGCCACTCTTGGAACGGATAAGCCTGATTGCCTCTTCCGCCTTTGCTCTTATATAATCAAAAATCTCATAAAGATAAAATCTTGTGCTCACATACTCTATCATTTCCGCATTTCCCGGAAATATGCCTGCACATTCGCTATAGGCTCCTGTCACCTTTTCCTTTATCTGTATCAATATATCGGTTAAAATAAGACGAACCTTTGCTTCTGAATTTGATGTCTGCATAAACTTCTTTTCACATTCATCCACAAGATTTCCGGTTTTCGAAAGGTTTCCTGCAATAATGAGCGATGCAAGTTTCTCTGGTAATTCTCTCTGCTCTTCCTTCGTCACAAAACTTCCGCTTCCTTGCAGTTTTGGCAGACTGGTATATGAAAAAGTATGCTCCCCCTCAGGGCAGAAAAATCTTCTTGCACAAACCCCTTTGGCATCCTCATAAGAAATGTGGATATCCTGCGGTTTGTCTGCCACTCTTCCAAAGCCCAGAAAAACAGAATCAAGCGGACTGTCCTCTTCCAAAGGTCTCTGCCTGTATTTTTTCAAAAACAGATCAAACCTTCTTACCGCGTCTATAGACTTTAAAAGCAATACATTTTTAGCATCAATTACAATCTCTTCTATTTTTGAAGGATTCATTACCGCAGAAAGAATCTCTTTAAGGTCGTACTGCTTTTGTCCGCTTTTTTCTGTATGGTAGGTTTCATAACAGATAACCTGATAGCAATCCGCCGCAAGTTCAAATTCCTTAAGCCTTCCTGCGAGAACCTCCGCACTATCGTCCGTCTCGCCTGTGATAAGTTCTCTTAAAACTGTATCTTTAGCCTTCGTCTTTATGGTTGAAATATCTCCGGCGAGCCTTCTTTCTTCCTCTATCTCCTTCTTAATACGAACAAGTACCTCGCATAATTCATCCTCATCCACTGGCTTTGTAAGGTAGTCTGTAACGCCATACCTTATCGCCGTCTTTGCATAGGCAAAATCTGAATATCCGGAAAGGATTATAAATCTCCCTGTATACCCCTCTTCTCTGGCTATCCTTATAACCTCTGTTCCATGCATTTTTGGCATGTTCAGGTCCATAAGAACGACATCCGGCTTTTCATCCATTATCTTTGAACGAGCTTCCTCGCCATTTGCCGCTTCGCAAACAATTTTATAAGAAAGCTCATCCCATGGAACTATAACCTTCAATCCCTCTCTTATAGCCTGCTCATCGTCCGCAATAATAACCTTTACTGTCATAAAATCTTCCTGCTTTAATTTTTACCCTTTCTACAAGCTGCATCCTTCCTGTCAAATTCAACGACTTTATCATAGCCAAGTCCCTTGCACACCTTTACCATTTTATCATACGTCTCGTTGAAATCAGCCTTCTTAGGTGCAAATACAAGCTTCCATGAATAATACACAAGCTTCTTTCTGACCGCATCACGCATTTCCGCAATCTCATTGCTTTGCACAGGCGAAGGGTTTTCCGTTCCCCTTGCTACAGCTAACATATTATTTTTCTTAAGAAAATCCATTGTATTATCCGCCTGCATTTTCTTTTGCCAGTCACTTAACATCGGTGACTGCTTGTGTTTTGCATACGACTCCCACAATATAAAGGTGTATGGATTGCCGTCATCATCCTTTTCTTTAAGATTTACCGCATTGAAGTTTAGCTGTGAAACACCATCCGTAAATGTTCCAAGGGTTTCCTTGTCAGAAAGTTCAAGTGAAATCTTTTTTATTATAGAAGCCTCACCGATATCCGTAAACACCGGACCTTCGTCAGTCTTCTTCCAACATAGACCCACAGGACCTGCGGTTCCGTTGTCTGCATTGGCTTCGTTGCAGTAAACTCCATCGTCAGAATAAAGCCATGCTATAAACTTTGCAAGCCTTTCCGGATCCTTCGCCCTGCCTCCCACCGCAATACATTTTTTTGCATTTCCATAAGGAGTGCATCCGGCATCATATATCTTCATATCACTTATAGCAAGCGGCATAAAGCCCTCACCTTGCTGCATGTGAAGGTCTGTATTATAAGCCGACTGACCTAAAAAAGTCCACGGAGAAAAGAAAATCTGCCCCTTTTTGTATTTTTCAAACACTTCAGAATATGTCTGATTTCTACTGTCTGGGTCTACCAGACCAAGTCTGTAAGCCTTATTAAAAAATTCCAAAGACCTCATATAAAGAGAGTCTTTGGAAAGTATATCCTGCACATCATTTCCATCTGCGGAAACAAGCAAAAACCCCAGCTCGTCATAACCGTAAAAGCATGCAGGCTGCTTGGCTGCAACCATCATATTTCCATCCCAATCCGGAAAAAAGCTGAAAGCATAGGTTTTATCACCCTCTTCATTTTTCGGGTGGTCATGCTGCATTTTCAAAAGGATCGGAAGAAGATCCTCCATCGTATCAACATTCGGGTACCCCTGCTCCTTATAATAGTCCCACCTTACATAAGGACAATAACTTGGCTCCAAAATACTCGATGACTCCTCAGCCGAAGCAGTGGACATATCCCCCTGAATGGCATATATCCCGCCGAGCCCCTCATTTAATTTATTTACAGCAGTTCCATATTTCCCCATAAGCTTTGTATTCTTAAGATACTTTGAAATATCCGTAAGCAAGCCCCTGTCTACCAACGACTTAAGATTTTTATCATCAGCAGAAAATATGACAAGATCACCGATATTGCCCGCTGCCGCCCTGATATCTATCATACTTCCGCCATCCTCACGAAGATTTGGCGCTATCAGGTCAAGCTTCATGTTGAAATGATCTTCTACCTCCTTTGCAAACCATCCCGATTGAAGCCCTTCATAATTAGCAAACGAATCAAATACCGAAACCGTTATCTTTTTAGGATAAGCTACCTTGTTATAATAACTCTTTTCGTCTCTTACGCTCCCACACGCTGTCAGTATGCTCACCGACAAAGACAAAACAATTGCTGTCAAAAGCCTTCTCTTAACACTCATATAGTCCGATTATACAGCTTTCAAACACAATAAGCAATTAAAAAAAGCCTGCTTTTTACCCATAAATTGCTTTAATACCTAATTGATAAAAGTTACGGATTAATAGTTAGCAACATTTCTCTGCATTTCTCGCTTTCTCTCAAAGGTTAATCTGCCTTGTTATATATTAACTGCATTATTGTTGCAATCATATTAACAATGAGTGAAACAAAAAAGATACTTGCTACCATGTCTTTATCAAC
>CADBPM010000031.1 GCA_902796595.1 uncultured Lachnospiraceae bacterium
GCTGTGGTAGCCTTGATGGCCCGCAGCCTCCTTCTTTTTTTGTGAAGGCGACAAGTCAGGAAGCGCGGAGTAAGCTTGCTTGCAATCCTGGCTTTCTGACTCCCGCTCATCATCGAATGTCCGAAGGGCATGAGATGAAGGCGGTGTTGCCATATCGATTTTAAATCGATGGGATTGGTGGCGGCAAGGCTGACGAACCACAGCGACAGAGGCTCAGTGTCAACCGGTGAAAAATATCATAATTCACTTGATAATATTCGCTTTAATGAACTATAATATTCTTGGTGTTTTATATTGTTCAGATGACCAAGAGGGAACAGATTATGGAATTAATGTCAGTAGCACAAGCAGCAGAAAAATGGGGAATTTCAATGAGAAGAGTACAGATACTTCTCTCACAAGGAAGAATTCCTGGAGCAGTGCGTGTTGGAAGTAATTGGGTGCTTCCGGCTGATGCAGAAAAACCCAGTGATGCCAGGATAAAATCTGGGAAATATATAAAAACGAAAGACAAGGAAAAGTAATAGAATTATTGTATTATGTCCCGTATTTGGGACAGTATATGTGCGACAATATATATGTGCGAGTAGATATGTCCATAATTCAGAAAGTGAGGATATAAGTTTGGCTTCAGGTGTTAATGTAAAAAAACTAGAGAAAGATCTGTGGGAATCAGCAGATTTACTTCGTGCAGATTCTAAACTGACATCAAATGAATATTGCATGCCGGTATTGGGATTGATCTTTCTTAGATATGCATATAGTAGATTCAAAAAGGTTGAGACAGAGATTTTAAAGGATCGTCCGGTTCGCAATGGTAGGGTTATGCCGGTAGAGGCTTCTGACTTTGCAGAAAAGAGTGCACTGTATCTACCTGAAATGGCTCAGTATGCCTGGCTTGTAAATCTGCCTGGAGATATATCTGCTTTGAAGCTTAAGGATGTGCAGGGAAATGAAATGACATCTTTAGGTAATGTAGTAAATAATGCCATGGAACTGATAGAGCAGCAGTCTGAACAATTAGTAGGTATCTTACCAAAGGAGTATACAAATTTTTCTGATGAGCTTTTATCAGAATTACTTCGTATATTCAATAATAATGCCCTTGATGATGTGGGTGGAGATGTTATCGGAAGAATTTATGAGTATTTCTTAAGTAAATTTGCGCCGGCCGTTGCATCTGATGATGGAGTATTCTTTACACCGAAGTCTCTTGTAAAGATGATTGTAAACATTCTTGAGCCAAAGGCCGGAACTCTTTTGGATCCTGCCTGTGGTAGTGGTGGAATGTTTGTCCAGACCGGTGATTTTGTAAATTCAGAAGGTATGGCAGCTAATAAGACTATGACTTTCTTCGGACAGGAGAAGGTTAGTTATAATGCAAAACTTTGTCTTATGAATATGGCGGTACACGGATTAACTGGAAAGATTTTATCCGGTGATGCTGCAAACACTTTTTACCATGATGCCCATAACCTTGAAGGTAAATGTAATTATGTCATGGCAAATCCGCCTTTTAATGTAGATAAGGTAAAGGCAGAGTCCGCAGAATCTGCAAAAAGATTGCCTTTTGGTATGCCGGGTGTGAATAAGAAAAAGGAAATTGGTAATGCTAATTATCTCTGGATTTCATATTTTTATTCTTATCTGAAAGAGGCCGGAAGAGCCGGATTTGTTATGGCTTCATCTGCTACTGACAGTCAGGGCAAGGATAAAGATATTAGAGAGAAGCTTATTAAGACCGGCCATGTTGATGCTATGATCAGCGTTGGCAATAATTTCTTCTACACGAAGAGTTTGCCATGTACATTATGGTTCTTTGATAGAGGGAAGAAAGCAGAACTTCAGGATAAAATACTGTTTATCGATGCACGTAATTATTTTACGGTTGTGGATCGTACACTGAATGAGTGGAGCGAGTGGCAGCTTAAGAATCTAAATGCCATTGTATGGCTTTATCGTGGCGAAATTGATAAGTATAAGAAGCTTCTTAATGATTATTACAGTGCTTTTGAAAATTATCAGACCTATGACTGGGATAAAGATTCTGCCGATTCCTATGTCGTTGAAAATGAAGATGAAAAGCTTAGCAGTATTTTAACAACGAGAAAGCCGTTTGAGACAATCAGAGAAGAACTTAAGGCATATATCAAGGAACAGCGTGCCAAAGCAAAAGCTGCTGCTAGCTCTGCGGACAAAAAGAATAAGAAAAAAGTACAAAGTGATTGGGATGAAAGAATTACGTGGCTAACCCATATTGGAACAGCTGTAAAAGAGGCTTGTTGGCTTTATGAAAAATTTGGAGCAGGTGAATATAAGGATGTTCCCGGTTTGTGCAAAATAGCATTTACAACGGATGATGCAAAAGGTTCCGCTACAGATGCTATCAGTACAGAAGAAAAGGGCTGGTCTCTGACTCCCGGTGCTTACGTCGGTGTTGCACCTGTAGAGGATGACGGCGTTGATTTCGAAGAGCGAATGACAGAAATACATAAGGAATTATTGTCGCTTCAATCGGAATCCAATGATTTGATGGATATTATCTCTGCAAACATGAAGGAGATGGGACTATGAGTAAGAATGAAATTAATGAAAAATACGATGTAGCGGTAGAAGAAATAAAGACTGCGATTTTGCAGAGCCAGTATACGGCTTCAAAGGCTGTAAATAGCACTCAGTTGGCTCTGTATTACGGTATAGGACAGTATATTTCTGTGAATTCAAGGGATGGATTCTGGGGAACTGGTGCGCTTGCGTATATCAGTGAAAAGCTCAAACGACAGTTGCCTGGGCTTAGAGGTTTTTCAGAAACGTCCATGAAGAAGATGCGTACATTTTATGAGGAATGGGCTGTACTTGATGATTCAGAAAGCAAATCGTCCGTTACAACGGACGATTTGGGTGAGAAAATGTTGTCGGAAGATAATGGTGAAACGCAATTGCAAATTCGTCCGTTACAACGAACGATTTCCAATAATTTCTCTGTTTAGGAATTTTTGGCAGTTCCGTTTACGCATCATTACACAATACTTTCACAGGTAAAAGAGCAGGAAGCCAGAGCATATTATATTCGACTGTGCGCAAATGAGCATCTTTCAGTGGATGCTTTGGAAAAAGCCATCAAAAACGATGAGTATAGTCATAAAGGTGCGCTCCCTAATAATTTTGATGATAGGATTCCATCATCAAAGCTGGCAAGAAAAGCAGTTATGGCTTTTAAGGATGAGTATTTTCTTGATTTCATCAATACGGAAGAAATCGGGATTCGAGATGAGGAAGATATTGATGAGCGTGTTGTAGAAAATGCCATTGTTCATAATATTAAAGAGTTTATTATGACCTTTGGCAGGGATTTTACATTCGTAGGAAATCAATACCATTTAGAAGTATTTGGAAAAGATCATTATTCTGACTTGCTTTTCTTTAACAGGGAATTAAATTGCCTCGTTGCTGTAGAGCTAAAAACAGGAGCTTTTAAGCCTGCCTATCTTGGTCAGCTTACAACCTATCTTCGTATTTTGGATGATCAGGTAAAGAAGGATCACGAGAATCCTTCTATCGGTATTGTTTTATGTAAAAGTGCAGATAAAGAATATGTTGAATATGTAATTCAGGATTACGAAAAGCCAATGGGTGTTGCTACATATACATTGCCGGAAGAGATGCCAGAGAAATTAAGAAATGCTCTGCCGGATATTGAGGCGTTAAGAAAAATCCTTACAAAAAGTGAATAGGATAACGTGCATCGATATGAGAAAGAATTTTGACCATGCTGTGGTCAAAATTTGTGGGGACGAAGAATATTGACAACAGCGTTGTCAAAATCTGAATTGATAAAGGACGTAATATTAGAATGGTTTTAAATAAGTATAAATTACAAGATTGCTGTTTAAGCATTTCTGATGGAGACCATCAACCACCTCCAAAAGCGGAAAGAGGGATACCCTTTGTAACAATTTCAAATATTGATAGCTCAAATCAATTTGATTTTAATGGAGCTATGCATGTGCCACAAGATTATTATGACGGTCTTGATGATAAAAGAAAGCCAAGAGAAAAGGATATTTTGTACTCAGTTGTTGGCTCATTTGGTATACCCGTTTATATGAAAGAAGAAAAAGAATTTGTTTTTCAAAGGCATATTGCGATTCTAAGACCCGATGAGGAAAAGATTGTTCCCAAATATTTGTATTACACGATGCTGAGCAAGGATTTTTATGCTAAAGCAGATGCTGCGGCAGTTGGTGCAGCGCAGAGAACGGTAAGCCTTACTGCGTTAAGGAATATGGAAATTTCAATTCCTGATTACGACGTTCAAGTTAAGATTGCAAATGTGCTTTCTGCATATGATGACCTGATTGAAAACAATCAGAAGCAGATAAAACTTCTTGAAGAGGCGGCACAGCGCCTTTATAAGGAGTGGTTTGTTGATTTACATTTTCCTGGTTATGAGAATACCAAGATTGTTGACGGCATACCTGAAGGATGGAAAAAATGTGCAATATCTACTTTAGGTGAATTTATTAATGGTTTTGCATTTAAACCATCAGATTGGAGTACTAACGGAAAACCAATCATAAAAATTAAAGAAATGGGAAACGGAATAACTAGCGATACACCGAGAAACGATGGAAGTAGAGTCCCGGATAAGTATTTGGTAAAGACAGGAGATGTTCTTTTTTCTTGGTCTGCTACATTAATGGTTATGATTTGGAATCAAGAAGAAGCTTGGCTTAATCAACATATATTTAAGGTTATACCAGCGGAGGGGATAGCGAGAGAGTTTGTCTTGCAATCAATCCGTTCTACTATTGAATTGTTTAGGAATTTAACTACAGGTTCGACAATGAAGCATATTCAGAGAGGAAAGTTGGATCAAGTTTACATAGGAGTTCCTGATTGTATACTGATGGGAAAATATCAGAGCGTTTCCGAGCCGATAAGAGAACAAATATTGAGGCTTTCATCAATGAATACAGGATTGATAGAGGCGCGTGATCGACTTCTTCCAAAACTTATGTCAGGAGAAATCGAAGTATAGTAATTATAAAGGGGGACTATTTATGAGCTACGATTACTCAGAAAATATACTTGTCCAGGAAGCATCCGGCACGTTACTCCATGATGAGTTGGACTGAGATGTTCAGTTAGCATACGACAAAGAAGTGCTTGGAGAAGATGGCACATTTGGCCGTATGTCTTATAAGGAAATCTTACTGGAAAGATACGTCCGTAAGGCTTTAAAGACATTAAATGACTGGATTACAGATTTACAGATCGATGAGGCAGTAAAGGTATTGGAAGAGAGATTGTCCACTGCTTCGTTGCTACAGATAAATGAAGAAAAGTATGATTTAATCCGTAATGGCATTCCGGTGACAGTGAAAAAACCAGATGGCACTACAGAAGAAAAACGTGCGTCCGTGATTGATTTTAAACATCCGCTTAATCAGGAATGGAATTATTTTCTTGCGCTTAAGGAACTTAAAATTGATGGTAATTATCATCATCGTAGAACAGATATTGTAGGCTTTGTAAACGGAATCCCCCTTCTGTTTGTTGAACTTAAGAAGAATACAGTAGATGTTGAGAATGCATATACGGATAATTACACAGATTATTTGGATACCATCCCGCAGCTTTTTTATTACAATGCTTTTTTGATGCTATCCAATGGTGTTGAGGCAAAGGTTGGAACACTGGGAAGTAAATTTGAATTCTTCCATGAATGGAAACGATTGAAGGAATCTGATGAGGGAAATGTTGCTCTTGAGACAATGCTTCGAGGAATCTGTAATAAAGAAAATTTCTTGGATTTGCTGGAGAACTTTATCCTGTTTGATCATTCAGATGGAAAGAGTGTAAAAATATTAGCCAGAAACCACCAGTATCTCGGGGTAAATGAGGCTATAAAAGCTTATAAGGATAGAGAACTAAGAAACGGAAAGCTTGGCGTATTCTGGCATACACAAGGCTCTGGAAAGAGTTATTCCATGGTTTTCCTGGCTCAAAAAATCAGAAGAAAATTTGCCGGTTCTCCTACATTTCTTGTGCTTACAGACAGAGAAGAATTGAATCGGCAGATTAGTGATACCTTTGAAAACTGCGGACTATTAGGCGGAGTAAAGGCATCAAAATTCATAGCTTCCAGTGGCGAAGATTTGATAAACAAGTTAAAAGGGAATCCGAGCTTTATTTTCTCATTGATACATAAGTTTAATCAGCCAGGAGTTGAGCCGATTTATCCGGATCATGACATTATCATTATGTCGGATGAAGCGCATAGAACGCAAAATGGAATCTATGCAGAAAATATGGATCGTTTGCTTCCAACGGCTTCCAAGATTGGATTTACAGGAACGCCCCTTTTGACAAACGATAATATTACAGAGCGTACATTTGGTGGATACATTTCTATCTACGATTTCAAGAGAGCCGTAGATGACGGTGCTACTGTGCCTCTTTATTATGAAAACCGTGGAGAAAAGCTGGGAGATTTAAATAATCCGGAAATTAATGACAAGATTTTGGATGCTATCGAAGCGGCGGATCTTGACCCAGAGCAGCAGGATAAATTAGAAAATGAATTTAAGAAAGAAATACATCTGCTTACCGCAGAACCACGATTAGATGAAATCGCCAGAGATTTTGTGAAGCATTATTCTGATTTGTGGACAAGTGGCAAGGCTATGTTTGTGTGTCTTAATAAAGTGACCTGTGTTCGTATGTATGATCTCGTTCAGGATTATTGGAAAAAAGAAATAGCCGAGGTTGAAAAAGAACTTAAAAATGCATCCCAACAGGAGGCATTGGAACTTCAGAAAAAACTTAAATGGATGAAGGAAACGGAAATGGCTGTGGTGATCAGTCAGGAACAAAACGAGATTCAGACATTTAAGAAGTGGAAATTGGATATCATGCCTCATCGTAAAAAGATGATGGACAGGGAGCTTGATAAAGAATTTAAGGATGCTAAGAATCCTCTTAGAGTTGTATTTGTCTGTGCAATGTGGCTCACCGGATTCGACGTAAAATGTCTGTCATGCTTATATCTTGATAAGCCGTTGAAGGCTCATACTTTGATGCAGACCATTGCCAGAGCGAATCGCGTGGCTGAGGGTAAGAGTAATGGTCTGATCGTTGATTATATTGGTATTGTGAAAGCATTACGTAAAGCACTTGCGGATTACACTGCCAATAAGGGTGGAGGAAGTATAGAGCCTACAGTAGACAAGGATGAATTAATCGCTCGTGTGCATGAGATTATTACAGAATCTGAGAATTTCCTTGATGAGCATGGATTCTCGTTGGAGTCATTGATTAATGCTCCGCAAGGAACCTTTGAACAGTTATCTTTGATTCAGGATGCGGAAAATGCTTTATATGAATCCATTGAAACAAAGAAGACATTTGAAGCCTATGCATCTGAATTGGATAGGCTTTCAAAATATCTTAACCGTGAAGATATTGATAAGGGGACAAGGGAACATAAGGATGCCATAATTGCTATTTATATGGCATTGCAGAGAAAGCGTAAACACACGGATAATACGGACTTGATGGTTCAGATTAATGGAATCATTAATGATTATGTTACCGTTGAAAAATCATCTGCGGCAGATGAACCGGCAAAGAAATTTGATATCAGCGGCATAGATTTTGACATTCTTGTAAGGGAATTTTCAAATAAGCGTAAGAATTTGGTTATGCACGATTTGACAGACCTTATAGAGATTCGCCTGGAAAACATGGTGCGTAGCAATCCGCAAAGGGCTGATTATCTTTTGAAATATAATGAGCTGATTGCTGCATACAACAGTGAGCAGGATAGAGCAACTATAGAAAAGACGTTCCAGGACTTGATGGATTTGGCAAAATCCATGGATGAAGAACAACAGCGTTATGTGCGTGAAGGCTTTACCAGTGATGAAGAGCTTTCAATATATGATTTGCTTTTTTCAGAGAATCTGTCGAAACAGGATATCAAGGCAATAAAGAAGGTTTCGGTAGACCTTTTGTCAAAGATTAAAGATAAGATTGCAGAACTTGATCACTGGACAGATAAGCAGGAAACCAAGGCTGTTGTTGATAATCTTATCAGAGATACTTTGTGGGCAGAGCTGCCGGAATCATATTCTGAAGTGGCAATTTCAACATACAGGCAGAAGATATATGAGTATGTTTATTTAAGATATGGTGGAGCGGCATAACGGTAGTAAAAGCATAAAAGGGAGGGTAAAATGAATGCGCAAATATTAACGGGAACACTGATTCCTTTCATTGGGACAGCAGGGGGCGCGGCGATGGTGTACCTTATGCGGGGGCAGCTAAAGGAAAATACAACAAAGGCATTGCAGGGCTTTGCTGCAGGAGTCATGGTTTCTGCGTCATTTTTTTCATTGCTTATCCCTTCAATAGAACAGTCGGAATCAATGGGAAAGCTGTCATTTATTCCTGCGGTGGTTGGTTTTCTTCTTGGTGTTGCCTTTTTGCTTATACTAGATGAAATAATACCTCATCTGCACATGAATTCTGATGTCCCTGAAGGACGTAAAACTAATCTGAAAAAGACAACAATGATGGTTCTGGCGGTCACACTTCATAACATACCGGAAGGCATGTCGGTTGGAGCAGTCTATGCAGGCTGGCTTTACGGAGGTGGGAGTATAACTGCATCAGCCGCCCTTGTTATGGCAATAGGTATTGCTATACAGAATTTTCCTGAAGGAGCAATTATATCAATGCCTCTTTATGCACAGGGTGAAAGCAAAACGAGGGCTTTTGCTTCTGGAGCATTATCAGGCGCAGTTGAGCCGATAGGGACTATTGTCACGATTATGCTTGCAGGACTAATTGTTCCATTTCTGCCGTATCTCTTAAGCTTTGCTGCCGGAGCCATGATGTACGTGGTGGTTGAAGAACTGGTTCCTGAGATGTCGGCAGGTGAGCATAGTAATGTATCAACAGTAATGTTTGCAATAGGTATGGCAGTTATGCTAGCGCTCGACGTCGGGCTTGGGTAAATAAATGTAGGTTGATAAGAGCATTCAGTAGGTTCTGTAAGTGACGGGAGTAAATTCCTTTACTAAATGCGAAAGTTCTTCTGATGACAGATCAGTTGTTTTAATCGTGGTCTAGGAAGCAAGAAGCTCCGAGGCTTTAGCCTCATTGGTAGTTCACAGATGAAAGAATTGAGATTCTTGATACAAAATATGGGGGCGCAAATGAAATTCAGCATTGTAGTTCCGATTTATAATGTAGAAAAATATTTAAAGCAGTGTATAGAAAGTATAGTAAACCAGTCCTATAAGGACATAGAGATAATATTGGTTGATGATGGTTCTACTGACTCTTCATCAGCTATTTGCGATGAATATGCGGAGAAAGACGGGCGTATAACTGTCATTCATAAAGCAAACGGCGGTCTTGTCAGTGCAAGAAAAGCCGGAAATGAACTTGTTACAGGTGATTATGTCTGCTGTGTTGATGGTGATGATTACATAGCTTCTGATTATATAGAAGAATTTGCAAAGTATGCAGAAAAATATTCGCCGGATATTATTTATTGTGGGCATTATCAGGTGAAAAATGACAATGCGATACCAATCCTTATCAAGTACAGAGAGGGCTATTATTCAAAGGATGATCTGAAAGAGGAGATATATCCGAGTCTTATAGAAAGTAAGAGTGGCAAGCGCCTCTTTCCGACAGTATGGGGGAAAGCTATTAAAAGAGACCTGTATTCACATAATCAGATGAATGTGTCCGATGAAATTACTTTTGGCGAGGACATTGCATGTATAGTTCCATCTGTTTATAAATGCTCATCAATGTATATTAATAATAAACACTTGTATTATTACAGGTTTAATCCGGATGCCATGACTAAGAAAAAAGTAAGGCGAGGCTGGAAGGGGCTCTTGCTGATCTCAGAATTGCTAATGAGAGAGATCGGAGAGAAGGATCAAAACTTTATCCCTCAGATATACAGGTTTACAGCAAGCGAATTTTTTACGGTCGCAGCATCACAGTTTAATGGAAATGATCCTTATAAAGAGGTAAAGAAGGATATCATAGAGCATTTCAATATAGATTTATTTGATAAAGCGATAAGAGAGGCTTCTTATGAGGGAAAACGAGCGATCATAGTAAAGGATAGTCTGTATCACAGGAGGGTCTTTGTTCTTTATTTGTTCAATAAGATAGGAGTACATTTGCTGAAAACAATGAAAGAAATACGAATTAACAGAGAATGTCGAAAAATTAAAGATGATTAAGGGTTTTCATTGAAAACTCATTAGTGTATAATAGGTGTATATTCGCCCTTTTGTGGGCTGCAAGGTATTATTTTGTGAAATTTAAGAAATGCCTGTTTTGCAGTGCGCGTTAAAAAGGGTAAAGTTTAGAATGTGGGGGAAGTTAAAATGCTTATCGAACTGCTCAATGGTACTGATGTGCGTGGTGTTGCAGCCACCGGAATTGCTGGCGAGGATGTGAATTTCAAATCGGATGATGCCAATAGAATTGCTAAAGGTTTTGTTTCATGGCTTTCAAAAAGAACCGGTAAGAATCCGAAAGACCTTACCATAGGAGTAGGACATGATTCAAGAATTACAGCAGACCTGCTTAAAAATGCTATTTTAACGGGTCTTGACAAGAGCGGGGCAAAGGCTGTTGACTGCCACATGGCAAGCACACCATCCATGTTTATGTCAACTGTATATGATGAACTGAAATTTGATGGTTCTGTTATGATCACAGCAAGCCATCTGCCTTTTAATAGAAACGGTATGAAGTTTTTTGTGCCTGAAGGCGGTCTTGAGCACGTTGAAATGGAAGAGATATTAAAGATTGCTGAAACATTTCAACCTGATGGTACTCCTTATGATAAATATGTATCAGAAAAGAACTTTGAAAGCAGTGATCTTATAAGCTTATACAGCGAACATCTTTGTGAAAAAATAAGAGAGGCACTTAAGGGAGTTGCTGCAGATAATGAAAAGCCGCTTGCAGGACTTCATATCGTTGTTGATGCGGGAAATGGTGCCGGCGGTTTTTATGTAAAGAAGGTGCTCGACCCTCTTGGCGCCAATACAGAGGGAAGTCAGTTCCTTGAACCGGATGGAATGTTCCCTAATCATATACCTAATCCTGAGAACAAGGCTGCAATGGAGAGCATAAGAAGTGCGGTTGTTAAAAATGGTGCAGACCTTGGCATTATTTTTGATACGGATGTGGATCGTATGTCTGCTGTACTTCCGGACGGAACAGAAGTAAACAGGGATGCCATTATTGCACTTATCGCAGCAATTCTCGCTCCAGACTATCCGGGAAGCACTATCGTAACTGATTCTGTTACAAGTGACAGGTTAAGAGATTTCCTTGAGGGAAAACTTGGACTTCACCAGCACAGATTCAAGAGAGGATACAAGAACGTTATCGATGAGTGCAAGAGATTAAATGAAGATGGAAGCGTTTCTCCGCTTGCAATGGAGACTTCCGGTCATGGTGCGCTCAAAGAAAACTATTATCTTGATGATGGAGCTTTCCTTGCAGTAAAGCTTATCATTGCCCTTGCACGCATGAAGAGAGAAGGAAAGGCTTTAGGTGAGCTTATAGCTGATCTTGCTCCAGCTGTAGAAGAAAAGGAAGTAAGGCTTAAGATCACAAAGAAGGATTTTAGGGCGGTAGGACCCGCAGTTCTTGAAGCATTTAAAAAGAAGGCAATGGAAAGAAATTTTGACCTTCCTGTTTCTTATGAGGGTGTAAGAGTTTCGTTCCATGAGGAGGAAATGAGCGGATGGCTTCTTATAAGGGCATCACTTCACGATCCTCAGATAGTTATAAATTTTGAAGGTGGTCATAAGGGCGACATCGACAAGATGACAAAACTTATGAGAGAAATGCTTGAAGGAACTCCTGACGTAGATTTATCTACACTTTAACAGAAAGGACTAAGTATGGATGATGAAAGATGCTTCAGGAAAGAAAGAGAAAAACTTGAACACATTATGTTTCGTTCCTGTGCTGTCTTTTCGGATGAAAGTAGGGGCAGGGATTATGAGGAAAAAGAGGATCCGGTAAGACCTTGTTTTCAGAGAGATAGAGACAGAATCATCCATTCCAAGCCTTTTAGAAGGTTAAAGCATAAAACACAGGTCTTTATAGATCCGGAAGGCGATCATTATCGTACAAGGCTTACACATACTCTTGAAGTGGCTCAGATTGCAAGGACAATAGCAAGAGCCTTAAGGCTTAATGAAGATTTGAGCGAGGCGATAGCTATAGGGCATGATCTTGGACATACACCCTTTGGACATGCCGGAGAGCGTGCCTTGAACGAGATATGCCCTTATGGTTTTCATCACAATGAGCAGAGTGTCAGAGTGGTTGAAATACTTGCAAAGAACGGACGTGGACTTAATCTCACAAAAGAAGTGAGAGACGGGATGAAAAACCACAGAAGCAGCTGCATGCCATATACACTTGAAGGAAAGATAGTAAGATACGCAGATAAGATAGCCTATGTAAACCATGATATTGATGATGCCCTGAGGGGCAATATCATACGGGAAGAGGATATTCCGGCGGAGTATATAGATATTCTGGGGGAAACTGTTTCCAACAGGATAGATACCATGGTTTCGGATGTTGTAAGAACATCCGAGAAAACGGCAAGAACGGAGACCGGTGATAAGATAGACATTGTCATGTCGGAGAGGATACATGAGGCAATGCTTGGACTGAGACGTTTTCTTTATGAAAATGTTTACTGCAACCCGAAGGCAAAAGGACAGGAAAAGCAGGCAGAGCATCTTGTTCAGTATCTTTATGAATATTATATGGAAAATTTTGATATTCTTCAGGATGAATATAAGGACCTTGCAAACAGGGGAGAAGCAAAGGAAAGAATTGTCTGTGATTATATTGCCGGCATGAGTGATGACTATGCTATCAAGAAGATAAAAGAGATATTTATCCCTGCGAGGTGGGATGTTTATTAATGTTCTATTCAGATGAAATAATAGAGGAAGTCAGAGAAAGAAATGACATTGTTGATGTCATTGGACAGTTTGTAAAATTAAAACGGACAGGGAATAATTATATGGGGTTATGCCCTTTTCATGGTGAAAAGACACCTTCATTTTCTGTCAGCAAGAATAAGCAGATGTATCACTGCTTTGGATGCGGTGCAAGCGGAAATGTATTTACATTTCTTATGAATTATGAAAATATGACATTTCCGGAGGCGGTTAAAAATCTTGCTGATAAGGCAGGAATGGAACTGCCGGAGCAGGGTAATGACCCTGAGGCAAGAGAAAGAGCGGACAGGAAGACAAAGCTCCTTGCAGTGAACAAGGATGCCGCAACTTTTTACTATTATAATCTTCGCACGCCCGAAGGCAGCGATGCCATGAATTACCTTAAAAAAAGAGAACTGAGCGACGAGACCATCAATTCTTTTGGACTGGGGTTCTCGCCTAAGGCATCAGGCGCTCTTTATGCATATCTAAAGAAAAAGGGGTATCCTGACGATATTCTTCGTGAGTCTGGTCTGTTTAATTTTGACAAGGGCAGGGATGTACTTGATAAATTCTGGAACCGAGTTATGTATCCTATAATGGATATGAACAATAAGGTGATAGGATTTGGCGGAAGAGTAATGGGTGATGCCAAGCCAAAGTATCTGAACAGTCCTGAGACTTTTATTTTTAATAAGAGAAGAAATCTTTATGGATTAAATATCGCAAGGAGGACAAGACTTCCATATTTTATAATCTGTGAGGGATACATGGATGTCATATCCATGCATCAGGCAGGATTTAACAATGCGGTTGCAAGCCTTGGTACTGCGCTTACAGAAGAACAGTGCAATCTTATAGCAAGATATGTAAAAGAAGTGTATCTTACTTATGATTCAGATGAAGCAGGTGTAAAGGCTACCCTTCGTGCCATACCTATGATGAAGGAGGCAGGAGTCGGCACAAGGATAATCAGGATGGAGCCTTACAAGGACCCTGACGAGTTTATAAAAGGTCTTGGAAAAGAAGAATTTCAGAAAAGGATAGATGAAGCAGAGAATGCATTTTATTTCGAAGTGGATATCCTTGAAAGAAATTTCAACCTCAGTGATCCGGAAGGAAAGACTTCTTTTTTTAATGCACTTGCAAGAAAACTGGTTGAAATACCGGATGAACTTGAAAGAGACACATATCTTCAGGCGATTGCCGCAAGATATATGGTGGCGGCTGATATGCTCCGCAGACTTGTAAACAGGATCGGAGCAGGGGCTGCAATAAGAAAGGAAAGTGAGGAAGCCTACAGAAAAGCTGTAAAGAGTGACCGGAAGAAAACCGGCGATGAGGGCTTGAAACAATCAGAAAGGCTTTTACTTACGTGGATTTGCGAAAAACCGGAACTTTATGAAAAAATCAGGGATGATATCCAGACAGAGGACTTTACCGATCCTTTTTACAAAGAAGTAGCGGGACTCTTATTTACAGAGATAGAAAATGAAGGAAAGGGAAATCCGGCAAAGATATTAAATCATTTTGACACCGGTGAGGATCAGGAAAAGGCGGCAAAGCTTTTTAACGAAAACCTGATAGCAGAGGTTGATGAACAGGGTTTTCTAAGGGCTTTCAACGAAACATTTTTAAAAATAAGGACAGCGGGGCTTGCAAGAGCCCTTAAGGATGCCTCGGAAAGAGGCGACGTTGCGGCAATGAACGAGATCATAAAAAAACAGAGCGAACTTAAGAACAGGAGATAACTTCGGGGGAAGGTTCAAATGGAAAAAGAAGAACTTAAGAAAAGGCTTCCAGGTCTCATAAAGTTAGCAAACAGTAAAAAGAATGCGTTAGAGATCACAGAGATATTTGATTATTTTGGTGAAGATGGTCTTAGTGATAGTGATATACAGAAGGTATCGGCGTATTTGGATAAAAATGGAATAGATATACTTTATATTCCTGATAATAACATGGATATTGGTTCGGAAGATGATCTGGACATGCCGCCGGTGCTTGATGAGGACGACGAAGGAATTGAAGATGAGGATTATGATAAGATAGACCTTTCAGTTCCGGATGGTGTCGGCATAGATGATCCTGTCAGGATGTACCTTAAGGAAATAGGTACAGTGCCGCTCTTAACAGGAGAAGAGGAGATAGAATTAGCAAAGAAGATAGAAGCCGGTGATGAGGCGGCAAAGAAGAAACTTGCGGAAAGCAATCTGAGGCTTGTGGTAAGCATAGCTAAAAGATATGTGGGAAGAGGGATGCAGTTCCTTGATCTTATTCAGGAAGGAAATCTTGGACTTATCAAGGCAGCTGAGAAATTTGATTACCGCAAGGGCTATAAATTTTCAACCTATGCGACATGGTGGATACGTCAGGCAATAACAAGGGCTATAGCAGATCAGGCGAGAACAATAAGAATACCTGTTCATATGGTTGAAACGATAAATAAGCTGATACGTGCTCAAAGGGCTCTTACACAGAAGCTTGGCAGAGAACCGAAACCTGAGGAGATAGCAGAGGAGGTTGATATGCCAATCGACAAGGTAAGGGATATACTTAAGATCTCACAGGAACCTGTGTCTCTTGAAACACCTATAGGAGAAGAAGAGGACAGTCATCTTGGGGACTTTATCCAGGATGAAAATGAACCTGTGCCTTCTGAGGCAGCAGAATTTTCAGTGCTGCGCGAACAGTTGAATGAAGTTTTATCTACTCTGACTGAACGTGAACAGAAGGTATTAAGGCTCAGATTTGGTCTTGACGACGGGAGGGCGAGGACTCTTGAAGAGGTTGGCAAGGAGTTTCAGGTTACCAGAGAGCGTATCAGACAGATTGAAGCAAAGGCACTTAGGAAGCTCCGCCATCCAAGCAGGAGCAGAAAACTGAGAGATTATCTGGATTAATGAGAAAAAAGAAAATGTCAGAAAGACTTTCCGCGGTCATGGCGATGGTGCCTGAATGCAGAAAGCTTGCAGATATAGGCTGCGATCATGCTTATGTATCTATAAGGCTTGTGGAAGACGGAGTGGCAGAGTCAAGTCTTGCAAGTGATGTAAGAGAAGGACCTTTAGTGCATGCCAGAAAAAATGTGGCTGATGCAGGTCTTGCAGATAAGATAGAAATAAGAAAATTTCCGGGAGCGGAAGGAATTAAGCCTGGCGAGGTGGACTGTATTCTTATTTCCGGAATGGGCGGCAGGCTTACAGAGGAAATACTTAAGACTTCAGCAGAGGTTATAAAAGCCAGCGATACTCTTGTACTTGAACCACAGTCTGATATGTTTCTTGTAAGACAGTGTATAAGAGATCTGGGGTTTTGTATAACGGACGAGGATTTTGTTATTGACAGTGGAAAATATTATCAGGTCATCTGCGCGATAAAAAGGGACAAGGTAGAAAACAGGGAGAAAATAGAGAGATTATCAGCAAGGTTTGCAAAAGCACTAGAAGCTGTACGAGGGCTTGGATTTGCAGACAGTGAGATAATCAGAGCCTGCGATAAATACGGACCTGTTCTTTTATCAGAAGAGAATGAACTTATGCGGGAGTTTTTGCTCGAAAGAAAGGAACATTTCAAAGGTATACTTTCTGATGAAGCATTTGTAAATTCCCCACTTCCACAATCAAAGCAAAGATTATCATTTGTAAAAAAAGAGGCGGCGGATGTAAATGCAGCTCTAGGTTTTTACAGACAGGAGGTGTGATATGGCTGAATATAGTGTAAATGGTAAAACATATACCTTTGATCAACCTGTCAAATTTTCGGAAATTGCAGAAACTGTATATGGCAAAGACAACGAGTTTATGCTTGCGAGCTGCAACGGAAGGCTCAGCGAGCTTTGGAAGACGGCACCGGAGGGCGAGATAAAGTTCTACGACATAAGCAATAAAGATGGGCGCATGACTTATGAAAGAGGACTTATATTTCTGTTTATAAAGGCTGTGAATGATGTCTGCCCGAATGAGGGCGTCAAGGTTTCATGCGAATATTCGGTCATGAATGGTCTTTATTTCGATATTTCAGGTGATGTTTGTCTGGACGATGCCTTTGTAAAAAAGGTCAGAGACAGAATGGATGCTATCGTAAAAGATAATATAATGTATGAAAAGAAGAGTCTTTCGACCAATGCGGCAGTTGACAGTTTCCTTGAAAATGATCTGACAGATAAGGAACAGCTTTTCAGATACAGAAGGTCATCAAAGACAAATATCTATGATCTCGGTGGTTACAAGGACTATTTTTATGGCTATATGCCGCCAAGAACAGGACTTATAAAGTCTTATGACCTTATTCTCTATAAAGAAGGAGTAGTCCTTGCAATGCCTGAGAAGGCACATGGTCTTACAGTTGAAAGACCTGTATGGAAACCTTCTGAAAAGCTCTTTAATACCATGGCTGTCTCAAATAACTGGGGCAGAATGATGGGAATAAATAATGTCGGCGACCTTAACGAGAAGATAGCGGAAGGCAAGAGCAGTGATCTTATCCTTGTTGCGGAAGCACTTCAGGAAAGAAGGATAGGTGCTATTGCCGAGGAAATAGCAAAAAGACAGACTGTAAAGTTTGTAATGATAGCAGGACCAAGTTCTTCGGGAAAGACCACATTTTCACACAGACTTTCTGTAGAACTTATGGTAAACGGACTCAAGCCTCATCCTATTGCCTGCGATGATTACTTTAAAAATCGTGAGGACACCCCGAGGGATGAGAACGGCGAGTATGATTTTGAATGTCTTGAGGCTTTGGACATAGAGAAATTTAATGAGGATATGGGGGATCTTCTTGAAGGAAAAGAAGTTAAAATGCCTACCTATAACTTCAAAACAGGCAAGAGAGAGTACAGAGGCAATACCTTAAAGCTTGGTGAAAATGATATCCTTGTTCTCGAAGGTATTCATGGTCTGAATAATAAGTTTACTTATTCACTTGACGATGAATACAAATTCAAGATTTATATAAGCGCACTTACTCAGCTTAACGTAGACGATCACAACAGGATACATACTACAGACGGAAGACTTTTGCGCCGCATGGTACGCGATGCAAGAACAAGAGGAAATTCGGCGGAGGACACCCTTTCAAGATGGCCGTCAGTAAGAAGGGGCGAGGAAAAGTATATATTCCCGTTCCAAGAATCCGCAGATGTAATGTTTAATTCAGCGCTTATATATGAACTTTCGATACTTAAGCCTTATGCAGAGCCCTTGCTTTTTGGCATAAGCAAGGATTCGCCTAATTATGCGGAAGCCAACAGACTTCTTAAGTTCTTGGGCTATTTTCTTACAATCCCGGCTGAGGATGTTTCCAAAAATTCGCTTGTAAGAGAATTTATCGGCGGCGGCTGCTTTGGTCTTTGATAACAGAGTTTAGAAAAACTTAGGTTGAAATGATGGGCGTGAGGGGATATAATAGTGTAGTTTAGTGTATATAAGCTATTATAAGGAGATAACATGTACCGTCTTTTACATACCGATGGAAATGCCAAGAGAGGTGAATTTGTCACCGTTCATGGTACAGTCCAGACACCTTTATTCATGAATGTTGGTACGGCAGCAGCCATAAAGGGAGCCTTATCTACAGAGGACCTTGAAAATATAGGAACTCAGGTGGAGCTTTCCAATACCTACCATCTTCATTTAAGACCTGGCGACGAGACCATAAAGAAGCTTGGCGGCATCCATAAGTTTATGAGCTGGAACAGACCGGTTCTTACAGACTCAGGTGGCTTTCAGGTGTTTTCACTTGCAAAGCTGCGCAATATCGCAGAAGAAGGAGTTACTTTCAGGTCACATATTGATGGGCACAAGATCTTCATGGGACCCGAGCAGAGCATGCAGATCCAGTCAAATATAGCCTCAACGATAGCCATGGCATTCGATGAATGTCCGGGGCTTCCATGTGAAAGAGACTATATGGAAAAGTCCGTAGCCCGTACAGAAAGGTGGCTTGTTCGCTGCAAGAAGGAAATGGATAGATTAAATTCACTTCCTGATACGATAAATAAAAACCAGATGCTCTTTGGTATAAACCAGGGCGGCACTTATACAGATATCCGTATAGAGAATGCAAAAAGGATAAGTGAACTTGACCTTGACGGCTATGCGATAGGAGGTCTTGCTGTCGGCGAAACTCATGAGGAAATGTATGAGACTATTGAAAAAGTAATACCGTATCTTCCTAAAGAAAAGCCGACCTATCTTATGGGAGTGGGAACTCCTGAAAATATTCTTGAAAGCGTGGAGCGCGGTGTGGATTTCTTTGACTGCGTTTATCCTTCAAGAAATGGCCGTCATGGTCATGCCTATACAAATCATGGCAAGATGAATATGCATAATGCCAAGTATGAATTCGACGAGAGACCTCTTGATGAAACCTGTGACTGTCCGGTATGCAGGAGATATTCAAGGGCTTATATCCGTCATCTGTTCAAGGCAGATGAAATGCTCGGTATGCGTTTCCTTGTTATCCATAATCTCAGGTTCTACAATAAGATGATGGAAGAGATTCGCGATGCGATAGATCATGATAATTTTAAAGAGTACAAAAAAGCAAAGATCGAAGGCTTCAGAGCCGGAGAATAAATAAAAACAGGGGAGAAAAGAAAAATGAACACAATTTTATTAACAGCGGGCGCAGCGCAGACAGGAAGCACAGCCGGATTTCTTACAATGATCATTGTATGGGTAGTTGTACTTGGACTTATGATGTATTTTATGACTTACCGTCCACAGAAAAAAGAGCAGGCAAGAATGAAAGAACTTTTTGATAATCTTGCTGTCGGTGATTCAGTTCTTACAACAAGCGGCATGTATGGTGTTGTTATCGATATCATGCCTGAAATCGTTGTTATCGAGTTCGGAAGCAACAAGAACTGCCGTATCCCTATGAAGAAGACTGCGATAGTTAATGTCGAGAAGTCTGAAAAGCCGGGCACAATAGAATCTGCAAATAATCAGGCAGTAAAGACCGCAGACGACAGTGATAAGAAGAATAAATAAGATGTCTGCCTTGTACTTTTGGTAAAGTAAAAAAGCGTATAGAGAAATCTATACGCTTTTTTTATAAGAACTAGTCAGCCATGTGTAAAAGCTTTTGCGTTGACTGGCAGAGTGCAACATCGGCTAAACGCTGATGTTACAATAATCGAGAGCCACTGTAAGCCGGGTTCTGTATCAGATGATCATCTATCTAGTACCGATGTTGCCACCGGTCTCAATCGACCTACCTGAAAGCACAAGCGACGGGCCGCCGACGGGCTTTCTGTTTGGTCTTTCTTCGGATGGAGTTTACATAAGCCATGACTGTTACCAGCCATGCGGTAGTCTCTTAAGCTGCCTTTTCACCCTTACCAGATTATGCATCTGGCGGTAATTTTCTGCTGCACTTGTCCTGGGGTCACCCCCGCCGGACGTTATCCGGCATCCTGCCCTGTGAAGCCCGGACTTTCCTCTTCCTTAGGGAAGCGATCATCTGTGACTCTCGACAATCCCTAATTATATCATTAAAAACGGTATATGTAAAGGCTCGTTTCTGGGAATTTTATACCCCTATTCAATAAGAAAAGAGATTGAAAAAGTTTTAACTACTGTGTATACTAATAAGAGTTGAATGTATTAAGGAATAGCCGACCAAGAATAAACGCTTTCAAGTTGGCCGGCAGAGTGCAGCGTCAGGCAGAGCCAGATGTTGCAATAAGCAGGGAGAAAATTGTGAACAGTAACAATTGGGATAATTCAGGGGATGATCTCCAAAGGATAATTGATGATGCCATTCGTTCAGGCAATTACAGCAATCTTGGAAATGATGTTGATGATATCATAGAGAGAGTAAAAAGAGAAGCAAGAGAATTTACATCTGCAGCAGCAGGTACGGCAGCAGATGTTCTTAACGGTAGCCGCACTACTTTTAAAAAGCAGGGTTTAGGCGGAAATAAGTCATTTGGCAGTAATTTCTTTACATCAGACGGGGGGAGGTATTTTACCAGAGTAAATTCAAAAGACCTGCCTGTCATATACAAGTCAGATTCGTCAATTCTTGCTGGTGGTGTGGTGAGGCTTGCGCTCGGCATACCTAACATGTTTGTTTCGGGGATCTCTTTGCTGGGCGGACTTCTTGCAAGCGGTCTGAATATAGGAATGTTGCTTATTGTGATCGCTATTCTTGGAACATGGTTTGGCTTTTCGACATTTGAAGTATTTAAAGGCAGAAAATTCCTTAAGCTCCGTAAGCTTATGAAGGTGATAAGGTCAATGGGAATCGCCTCAGGAGAAAAGGCTTCTGTCGATTTAAGGCTTCTTACAGGCGGCTCTAATGACAGTGCGGAGAAGGTAAGAGAAGGTGTAAATTATATGCTTTCAAACGACTGGCTTCCGCAGGGACATCTTTCAAATGATGGCAATACACTTATACTTACCAATGATGCCTATGCCATGTACCAGCTTGCCATGAAGAACTATGAGCAGCGCAGTAATGACACAAAGAGAGAAGCTTTTAAAAAGGAAGAGAGAGAAGCTTCAGATAATAAGGGGACTCTTTCACCTGAAGTGCGTGCAGTAGTAGATAGCGGACGTGATTACATCAGACAGATGCAGGAGCTTAACGACAGGATACCCGGAGTTGAAATTTCTGAAAAGATAGATAAAATAAAGATGCTTACAGAAAGGATCATCAGCAGGGTTGAGGAGCATCCTGAACAGGTGGCTCAGACAAAGAAACTTATGAAATATTATCTTCCTATGATGATAAAACTTCTTACAGCTTATGCTGAAATGGACAGTCAGGTACACACAGGAGATAATATACAGAATTCAAAGAAGCAGATTGAGGGAGTGCTCAATAGTCTTAATGATGCCTTTGAAAAGCTGCTTGATAATCTTTATGAAGATACTGCTTTTGATGTTGCAAGTGATGTTACCGTTCTTGAAAACATGCTGAAGCAGGAAGGGTTAAAAGAGCAGGAACTTAAGTCTGATGTAAAATGATTTTTAAGAATGTTCTGCATAACACTACATTCTGGATAAGGGGAGAAAAATGAGCGATAATCTTGACGAATTTACAAAGGAAGCACCAGTTTTAACATTGGATCCGTTCGAAGGAAAGAAAGCAGAGGAAGCACCGGTTTTGACAGCCGAGGCAGATAAGAGCGCGAATCTTGAAATCACACCTGCTGTGAATACACCTTCGGTTAAGGAAGGGGCTGCAGAGGAGGCACCGAAGAGCGAAATAGATGAGTCCATGCTTTCGGATACTGAAAAGCAGCAGATTGATAAATTTGTTGACCAGATCGATATAAGTGATTCGAACGTTGTGCTTCAGTACGGTGCAGGAGCACAGAAGAAGATGGCTGATTTTTCCGATAAGGCTCTTGAATGTGTAAGAACCAAGGATCTTGGAGATACAGGCGATCTTCTTGCAAATGTTGTTACAGAGTTAAAGAATTTTGATGCTGATGAAGAGGGCGGCGGAATCTTCGGATTCTTTAAAAAGCAGAAAAACAAGCTTGAACTTATGAAGACCCGCTATGACAAGGCTGAGACAAATGTAAACAAGATCTGCGATACCCTTGAAGAGCATCAGGTTACTCTTATGAAGGATTCAGCAATGCTTGATAATATGTATGAGCTGAACCTCACATATTTTAAAGAGCTTACTATGTATATCATAGCCGGTAAGAAGAAGCTTGAACAGGTAAGAACCGTAACACTTAAGGAACTTAGCGAGAAAGCATCCAAAACAGGAGCACCTGAAGATGTTCAGGCTGCAAAGGACTGCAAGGATATGTGTGAGCGCTTCGAAAAGAAGCTTTATGATCTTGAACTTACAAGAACTGTTGCCATGCAGACAGCTCCTCAGATCAGACTTATTCAGCAGAATGATGTGCTTATGAGTGAAAAGATCCAGTCTACACTTGTAAATACTATTCCTCTCTGGAAGAGTCAGATGACGCTTGCTCTTGGAATCGAGCATGCAAGTCAGGCTGCAAAGGCTGAAAGAGCTGTAAATGATATGACTAATGAACTTCTTAAGAAGAACGCAGAGAAGCTCAAGATAGCAAGCGTTGAAGCTGCAAAGGAAAGTGAACGCGGTATCGTTGACATAGAGACTCTTACAAAGACCAATGAAACTCTTATTTCAACCTTCGATGAAGTTATGCAGATCCAGAAAGATGGACATGAGAAGAGAGTTGCTGCAGAACAGGAAATGACAAGACTTGAGAGTGAGCTGAAGAACAAACTCCTTCAGATGGCAAAGTAAAGGACTAGCCGGTCATGTTACATCGCTCTCGCGATGTAACATGACCGGCAGATTATCATATCGAACAGAGTTCGATACGACAATAAACGATCTGGCTTATGTCAGGTCGTTTTTCTTTTATGAAGAAGTTCCTTCATCCTTATGCAAGGCAAATCTGCCTCTTAATCATTGACATAAGTAAATACAATAAATATGTTTATTGACAGTGGCTATTTTTGCGACTATACTTTCTAATAAGTTTGCTGAGTTCCGACACTTTATTAAAAAATATAAAGTTTTCAGACAGCAATTAAATCGAGTATGGCAGCATACTCCAGCAATCTGATACATCTTAATTGATGTTTCGGAAAATGTTTTGTTCCAACAGAAAGCGAGGTATATAATGGCACAGATCATCGGTGACGGCATTACATTTGATGATGTCCTTCTTGTTCCACAGTATTCAGAGGTTATACCTAATCAGGTGGACCTTTCAACAAATCTGACGAAGAAGATCAAACTTCATATCCCTATGATGAGCGCAGGCATGGATACTGTTACAGAAAGCCGCATGGCAATTGCAATGGCACGTCAGGGAGGTATCGGAGTCATCCACAAGAATATGTCTATTGAAAGACAGGCAGAAGAGGTAGATAAGGTAAAGCGTTCAGAGTATGGCGTAATAACTGATCCTTTTTATCTTTCTCCTGAGCATACACTTGCTGATGCCAATGATCTTATGGCAAAATATCGTATTTCTGGTGTGCCTATCACCGAGGGAAAGAAGCTGGTCGGTATAATAACCAACCGCGATCTTAAATTTGAAACAGATTTTTCAAAGAAGATAAAGGAATCAATGACCAGTGAAGGCCTCATTACAGCAAGAGAAGGTGTTACACTTGATGAAGCAAAGGAAATCTTAGGCAAGGCACGTAAGGAAAAGCTTCCTATCGTTGATGAAGAAGGCAACCTTAAGGGACTTATTACAATAAAAGATATTGAAAAGCAGATAAAGTACCCTAATTCTGCAAAGGATAAGGATGGCAGACTTGTCTGTGCAGCAGCAGTCGGCGTTACAGCCAACATTCTTGACAGAGTTAAGGCTCTTGTTGAGGCGAAGGTAGATGCGATCGTTATCGATTCAGCACATGGTCATTCTGCAAATGTCATTCATTGTGTTGAAATGGTAAAGAATGCCTACCCTGATCTTGATGTTATTGCCGGAAATATTGCTACAGGAGAGGCTGCTGAGGCTCTTATCAAAGCTGGTGTTGATTGTGTTAAGGTTGGTATAGGACCAGGTTCTATCTGTACTACAAGAATAGTGGCGGGTATCGGTGTTCCTCAGATTTCAGCCATTATGGGCGTATACGAAGTTACAAAGAAATATGGTATTCCTCTTATCGCAGATGGTGGTATCCAGTATTCAGGTGATATTACAAAGGCGCTTGCAGCAGGTGGAAATGTCTGCATGATGGGTTCACTTTTTGCAGGATGTGATGAAGCACCTGGCGAATATGAATTATTCCAGGGAAGAAAATATAAGGTATATCGTGGTATGGGTTCTATTGCAGCTATGGAGAATGGCAGCAAGGACCGTTATTTCCAGGAAGGTGCCAAGAAGCTTGTGCCTGAGGGCGTTGAAGGAAGAGTTGCCTATAAGGGACTTCTTGAAGATACGATATTCCAGCTTGTCGGCGGCATCCGTTCCGGTATGGGATATTGCGGAGCCCATAATATTCCTGAACTTCAGGAAAAGGCTAAGTTTATAAAGATCACAGGAGCAGGACTTAAGGAAAGTCATCCTCATGATATTCATATTACCAAGGAAGCACCTAATTATTCTGGAGAATTCTGATGAAAATAAGAGAGATTGGCAGGGAACTGTCATCTACCACTTATCCTGGAAGAGGAATAGTGATAGGTAAGAGCGAAGATGGAAAAAGCGCGGTGACTGCTTATTTTATAATGGGCAGAAGTAGTAACAGCCGTAACAGAGTATTTAAAGAGGAAGGATTGGGGCTTCGTACAGAAGCCTTTGATCCTGCCCTGCTTGAAGATCCGAGTCTTATAATCTACTGGCCTGTAAGAGTATATGGCAATTCTACTATTGTTACAAATGGCGACCAGACAGATACTATATATAAACTTATGAAGGAAGGCGGTTCTTTTGAACAGGCACTTTCTACCAGAGAATTTGAACCGGATGCGCCGAATTATACCCCGCGTATCTCTGGAATCATGAATGTAAGAAATGGAGAGTATGATTATAAGCTTTCAATTCTTAAGAGTGATGATGGAGATCCGGCTCAGTGCAGAAGAAACTTTTTTACATACGATGCACCAAAGAGCGGTGAGGGTCATTTCATACATACATATATGCAGGATGGTTCACCACTTCCAAGCTTTGAGGGGGAACCTGTAAAGGTTACAGTTAAAGGCGATATAGATGAGTTTACAAAGACAGTCTGGGACAATCTTAATGAGGATAACAGAGTATCTCTTTTTGTAAGATATATCGATATAGTTTCAGGAAAGATGGAGACAAGAATTGTAAATCGCAACGTTTAAAAAGGGAAGAGACATGAGTGAGATTCAGTTAAAATACGGATGCAATCCAAATCAGAAGCCTGCAAGGATCTTTATGGAGGATGGAAGCAATCTTCCTGTAGAGGTACTTAACGGACATCCGGGATATATAAATTTTCTTGATGCACTTAACGCAATACAGCTTGTTACTGAACTTAAAAATGCAACAGGACTTCCTGCTGCTGCATCATTTAAACATGTATCACCTGCGGGAGCTGCAGTAGGAAAGACTTTAAGCGAAGTTGAAAGAAAGATTTACTGGGTTGAAGATATGGGAGAACTTACTCCGCTTGCAAGCGCCTATGCAAGAGCAAGAGGAGCAGACAGAATGTCTTCATTCGGCGATTTTATAGCTCTTTCAGATAAATGTGATGTAGCAACTGCAAAGCTTATAAAACGTGAGGTTTCAGATGGAGTGATCGCACCTGACTATGAGGCGGAGGCACTTGAGATCCTTAAGCAGAAAAAGAAGGGAAATTACAATGTAATAAAGATCGATCCTTCTTATAAGCCGGATAGTGTAGAGCATAAGCAGGTTTTCGGAATCACATTTGAACAGGGTAGAAATGACAGCGTATTTACACCTGAGTCATTTAACAATATAGTGACAAAGAAAAAGACTCTTCCTGAGGGTGCTGTGAGAGACCTTATCATTTCAATGATAACGCTTAAGTATACTCAGTCAAATTCTGTATGTTATGTAAAGGATGGACAGGCTATCGGCATAGGAGCCGGTCAGCAGAGCCGTATCCACTGTACAAGACTTGCCGGAGACAAGGCTGATAAGTGGTGGCTTCGCCAGAACCCTAAGGTGCTTAACCTTCCTTTTAAGGAAAATATAGGAAGAGCCGACAGGGACAATGCTATCGACCTTTATACAGGTGAAGATTGCATGGATGTTCTTGCAGACGGTCGTTGGGAAAATATCTTTACAGAAAAGCCTGCTGAATTTGCAAGAGAAGAAAGAAGAGAATGGATCTCAAAGAATACAGGAGTCAGTCTTGGTTCGGATGCATTCTTCCCGTTTGGCGATAATATCGAAAGAGCTGCAAGAAGCGGTGTTAAGTATATTGCTGAACCGGGCGGTTCTATAAGAGATGACAACGTTATCGATACCTGTGATGCAAACGGAATCGTAATGGCATTCACCGGAGTCAGATTGTTTCATCATTAACTGTGATTGCCTTATGGGCAATCACCTTGACACCCAGTCGAGCCCTAAGGGCTTTTTGAATGACCGGGGTCTCCTATTAACTATTGTGCACTTGCGCAGCAAGTGTGCCAGGTATCAGCATTTATGCTGATGCAGAATTTGTTTACTCGCGTAGCGAGTGAATCTAGTATCTGCGTAAGCTGATACAGAACATAATATCAATTGTGCACTTGCTTTGCGAGTGCACAGTAATAGAGGAAAAAATAATGGTAGGAATAGTAATGGGCAGTGATTCTGATCTTGGAATAATGAAAGCTGCCATGGAAACACTTGATAAATTTGGAATTGAGTATGATGTTACTATTATATCTGCTCATCGCATGCCTGATGTTTTTTATGATTGGGCAAGTCACGCTGAAGAAAAATATGATGTTATCATAGCAGGAGCGGGCGGAGCAGCTCATCTTCCTGGAATGGCAGCAGCAATAACACCGGTTCCTGTTATAGGTGTACCAATCTATACTAAATCACTCGGCGGAGTGGATTCTCTTTATTCTATCGTTCAGATGCCATCAGGCATACCGGTAGCCACAGTGGCTATTAACGGAGCTAAAAATGCAGCAGTTCTTGCAGCAAAGATCATATCAGTTAAAGACCCATCAATGAGACAGAAGGTAAAGGACTTCGCAAAAGGATTAAAAGACGGAGTTATGGAAAAGAAGTCTAAGATTGAAAATATTGGATGGAAAGCTTATTTAGACGACATGAATAAATAATGCCGTATTGTGAGGTTTGTAAGCGACATTTATAAGAAAAGTGAGGATAATTCTATTATGGATTACAAAAAGGCAGGAGTTGATATCGAAGCAGGCTACAAGTCAGTAGAACTTATAAAGCAATTTGTTAAAGCAACAGATCGTCCGGAAGTTTTAGGTGGTATCGGAGGCTTTTCGGGAGCTTTTTCACTTTCAAAGATTAAAGAGATGGATGACCCTGTGCTTCTTTCAGGAACTGACGGAGTAGGTACAAAGATCAAACTTGCCTTTGTTCTTGATAAGCATGATACTGTTGGTATCGACTGCGTTGCAATGTGTGTAAATGATGTGGCATGTGCCGGCGGTGAGCCGCTCTTTTTCCTTGACTATATAGCATGTGGGAAAAATGAACCTGAAAAGATCGCAGATATCGTAAAGGGAGTGGCAGAAGGCTGTAAAATGTCCGGCTGTGCGCTTATAGGTGGTGAGACAGCAGAGCATCCGGGACTTATGCCGGAGGATGAATATGACCTTGCAGGTTTTTCTGTAGGACTTGCAGAGAGAAGCGAGCTTATAGATGGACATGACCTTAAAGCGGGCGATGTTATTATAGGTATTGCTTCATCAGGTATCCACAGCAATGGATTTTCACTTGTAAGACAGGTCTTTGATATAAGTAGAAAAGGACTTGATACCTATTATGAGTCACTTGGTTCTACTCTCGGTGAAGCCCTTCTTAAGCCTACGATCATCTATGTAAAGGCACTTAAGGCTATCAAGGATGCAGGCGTAAGAGTAAAGGCATGCAGTCATATCACAGGCGGCGGTTTTTATGAAAATATCCCTCGTATGCTTAAAGATGGTACAAGAGCTGTGATTGAGAAGTCCTCTTATGAAGTACCAGAACTTTTCAAAATGCTTGCACATGATGGCAAGATTGATGAGCATATCATGTACAATACCTACAACATGGGTGTCGGCATGATGGCGGCTGTTGACAGCGCAGATGTTGATAAGACGATAAACGCTATTAAGGGGACAGGTGAAAATGCCTTTGTTGTCGGAAGAATAACAGCTGGCGAGAAGGGTGTTGATCTGGTATGACAAGGGTAGCAGTTCTTGTAAGCGGCGGCGGGACCAATCTGCAGGCTATCATAGACAGCGTGGCAGATGGCAGGATAACAAATGCCAGTATCTCGCTTGTTATAAGCAATAATAAAAATGCCTTTGCCCTTGAAAGAGCAAGGAAAGCTGGCATAAAGTCTATGCTTATTTCTCCAAAGGACTATACTGACCGCAAACATTTCAACCAGGCTCTCATTGCCGCACTTGATGAATCAAAGATAGACCTTGTGGTACTTGCGGGGTATCTTGTTATAATTCCGCCTGAAATGGTAGAAAAGTATCCGAACAGGATAATAAATATTCATCCGTCCCTTATACCTTCTTTTTGCGGAACAGGCTTTTATGGGCTTAAAGTACATGAGGGGGTGCTTGAAAGGGGAGTGAAGGTAACAGGAGCTACTGTTCACTTTGTTGATGTTGGAACTGATTCGGGGCCGATAATCCTTCAGAAGGCTGTATATGTAAAAGAAGGAGATACTCCGGAAATTCTTCAGAGAAGAGTCATGGAGGAGGCTGAATGGAAGATACTTCCAAAGGCAATAGACCTTTTTGCAAACGGCAGACTTTCGGTAACAGGACACAAGGTTCATATAGAGGGGGAAGTTGAGTTATGAATATAATGATCATCGGCGGAGGCGGCAGAGAACATGCTGTTGCGTGGAAAGTGGCACAGAGCCCTTTATGCACAAAGCTTTACTGCGCACCGGGCAATGCAGGAATAGCAGAGGTGGCGGAGTGCGTGGATATCCAGGTCATGGATTTTGACAGCCAGGTGAAATTTGCAAAGGAACATGATGTTGACCTTGTGATCGTAGGACCGGATGATCCTCTTGCAAAGGGTGCAGTAGATGCTTTTGAAGATGCAGGTATCAAGGCTTTCGGTCCTCACGCCAATGCTGCAGTGATCGAAGCAAGCAAGGTATTTTCAAAAGACCTTATGAAAAAATACAAAATACCGACTGCTGCCTATGAGACCTTTGACAAAGATACGGATGCCATAGAATACCTTAAGAACAAAGCCTCCTTTCCTGTAGTCCTTAAGGCAGACGGACTTGCACTCGGTAAGGGTGTACTTATCTGCAACAACCTTTCAGAGGCTCTTGATGGCGTAAAAGAGCTTATGGAGGATAAGAAGTTCGGCAGTGCCGGAAACAGGATAGTTGTAGAAGAATTTATGACAGGTCCGGAGGTTTCTGTACTTTGTTTCTGCGACGGCAAGACGATTAAGCCTATGACCTCTGCAATGGATCATAAGAGAGCAAAGGACAACGATGAGGGGCTAAACACAGGCGGAATGGGTAATATTTCACCAAGTCCTTTCTATACAGATGATATCGCAGATTTTTGTATGGAAAAGATCTACAAACCTACAATGGCAGCCATGCAGGCAGAAGGAAGACCTTTTAAGGGAGTTCTTTTTGTAGGACTTATGCTTACAGAAAAGGGACCTAAGGTTCTTGAATACAATGCAAGATTCGGCGATCCTGAAGCCGAGGTCGTGCTTCCAAGGATGAAGAGCGATATTGTTGAAATATTTGAGCACTGCGTTGACGGAACCCTTAATGAAGTCAATCTTCAGTTTGAAGATAATGCGGCTGTATGTGTTGTTCTTGCGTCAGACGGCTACCCTCTTTCATACGAAAAGGAAAAGCCTGTCACAGTTTCCGATGGATTTAAAAAAGAGGGATATGAGCTTTTCCATGCCGGAAGCAAGATGAAGGATGGAGTTCTTGTTACAAATGGCGGAAGAGTATTCGACGTTGTTGCTACAGGAAAAGACATCATCGAGGCAAGAAAAAAGGCTTATGAAGCCACTGAGTGGGTGAATTTTTCAAATAAGTACATGAGACATGATATAGGAAACAAGGCTATAGAGGGCTTAAATAAGTATCGTAAACGAAATAAATAATTTCGTTTACGATAAACGTCGCCGAGAATTATTGCGGGATAGAGCAAGCTCTATCCGCAATTATTTTCTTCGCTTACTATAAATAAAAGATAGGAAAGATCCGGCAGAAAACTGCCGGATTTTCTTTACTTGCGCGTTTCTGTGAGCCGAGAGAGCTTGCTTTCTCATTTGGTGAGAAGCGCGTCATCATGTAGGATTTGTCCTACTTGATTAAGTCTAATTCTTTGATTTGCCGGATTAGACACCCTTAATTCCTCTAAATAGAGGTTTAAATATCTGGAGAGATAGTGTATCATTGTAGCTATAAGAAAGAAAAGAGTTTATCACCCCAACAGAGGAGGGAAATATGATCACATTAAGCGTAATGTTTATTTTGGCTATGGTTTGTGGACTTGCAGGAGCACTCTTCAAAGTGATCTGTTGGACATTCAGGGCAGCATTTAATATTGCAGGTTTTGTACTTGCAATAGCGATCGCATTTGCGATAATAGGATTTCTTCTTAAGCTACTTGGATTCCTTGGTATAGTAGGAGCTATAATCCTTATCGTCATGGTTTGTGCAAGGGCAGCCAGAAGATATATATAAGCATAAAAAACACATCCGAGGATGTGTTTTTTTTTATGCTTATAAAGGTAAAGTGTGGTAAAATAAGCTTAGAATACTTTAATATTGCTTGCCGGAGGTGTGGATGTGAAAAAAGAATTCAGACTTATTGCTGGGGGTTTTTTATTTATTGTTATACTGGCTGTTATCACTTTTGCGTCTATGAATGCCTTTATGAACGTGCAGACCGAAAAAGATGTGCGTACCATTGCACAGGTGCACCTTCAAGGTATTGCAGAGCAGGAGATGAACCGTTATGAGGCGATAAAGACGCTTCGCTTTGGACAGATTGCATCACTTAAAAAAGAAATCTTGGATAACAACACTCAAAATGTAGAAGAAACCTATAGTGATATAAAGCTTTTTGCATCTTTTCAGGATCTTACAAATTGTACATTGATCACTGAGAATGGAGAAATGGATACTATTTATGGAACTCCTATAGAAAGACTTGGAGATGAGGAATTTCTCTTGGAAAATCTAAAAAAGGGTGAGCAGGTAGTTACCGGTGGATGGAATTGATGGCATTGAAACGGCGAAGGAAATCCGAAAAATCTTAGGAAAGGATACGCCTATAAGCCTTATTTCAGCCTATGACTGGTCGGAGATAGAAACAAAGGCAAGGGAGGCAGGAATAGATGGCTTTATCTCTAAGCCTTTGTTTAAGAGCACTTTGTACCGCGAACTGAGAAAATATGCTGATGAAAACCTTGAAAAAGGTGCGGAGGAAAAAGAAAATAAGTCTGGTGAAAGCTTTGACTATAACGGTAGGAGATTTTTGATCGTTGAGGATATCGAGATAAATGCCGAAATCTTAAAAACAGTTATTACTGAGCAGGGAGGTCTGGTAGAATGGGCTGAAGATGGCGAAGTGGCAGTAGATATGTTTGAAAAGTCAAAAGACGGTTACTATGATTTCATACTTATGGATCTGCGAATGCCTCACATGGACGGTATCACAGCGACAGGACTTATAAGAAAGATGGACAGGGAAGATGCGAAGAAAGTGCCTATAATAGCAATGACAGCAGATGCATTTGCAGAAGATGTGAAAAAGTGCCTTGACGCAGGAATGACTGCCCATCTTGCAAAGCCTATAGACTTTGATACACTTAATAAAGTACTTATGGAACTTGCCGGATGAATGTACAGGATGGAGTAGATTATGAAGAAGATCATGATCGTGGACGATGAAAAGATTTCTTTAATGATGGCAGAGCATATCCTGTCAACGGAATATCAGACGGTGTGTGTCTCTTCCGGGGATGAGGCCATTTCAACCTATATGAAAGAGCATCCGGATATGGTCTTATCCGACCTTCACATGCCTGGAATTTCCGGATATGAACTCCAGATGGTCTTGCAGGAGAAAACGCATGACAAGATTCCTTTTATGTTCATGACAGCTGATAAGGATGAGGAAACCGAGCAGAAAGGTCTTGCAAATGGAGCTATGGATTTTATCAGAAAACCCTTCCGCGCGGATGTACTGATCCATAGGGTTGAAAATATCCTTAGAACCATCGAGCAGATACAGGGATTAAAGAAGGCAGCTTCCACAGACCCTATGACGGGACTTTTAAATAAGGCATCTTCGGAAAAGGAAATAGATAAGGAATGTAAAAGCTCCGCAGGTGCGATGATGATGATAGACCTTGATAATTTTAAACTGGTAAATGATATTTATGGGCATGATATGGGCGACAAGGTCCTGATACGTTTTGCAGAGATCATCCAGTCTGCCATCCGTTCAACTGATATTGCCGGTCGTCTTGGCGGAGACGAATTTATTGCTTTTTGTAAAAATATAAGTGATGAATCGGTTATTGCTGACAAGGCTGCCTATATCAACGAGCAGGTGCTCTTATCGGCGAAAGAATATATGGGAAAGGACATGACCATCCCGCTCGGAGCTTCAATAGGATGTGTTTTTGTTCCGGATGAGGGGAAAACATATAAGGAACTGTACAAAAAGGCGGATCTTGCCTTATATGATGTAAAGCAGCATGGCAAGCATGGCTACCGCATTTACAGGAAAAATTCCGAGGATGGGACCGATGGAGGAAAGGAACGGTCTGACCTTGCAGAAATCGTAAAAATATACAGCGAAAGGAATGTGAAGCCGGGGGCATATCTTCTTCCTTCGGAGCAGTTCAGGACTGTTTTTCGTTTTCTAAGAAGATTTATAGGAAATTATAAAAAAGAAGTGTGGATGTTAGAGTTCAGTGCTCATTCTGATAAGCTTTCAGGAGAAGAATTTGACAGGCGTTTTGAAAAGTTTATATCTGTTTCGCAGAATTCTCTCCGTCAGAGCGATATCATCACCCAGAATGGGGAGAATAAGATCATCATACTTCTTCTTGAAACTACAAGTAAAAATATTGATACAGTAATTTCCCGAATCATAAAAAACTGGGAAGAATCAGAATTTACTGATAATGAGCTTACATTGTCGTATGAAAAGGAAATTTTGCAGTAAGCGAAGAAAATAATTGCGGGTAGAGATTGCTCTATCCAGCAATATTTCCGGGTGGCGTTTATCGTAAATGAAATTATTTGTTTTGTTTACGATAACATGAATTTAAAGAGTGCATTACCGCGCTTTGTACGATATACAAAAGGAGGCTGCTATGACTATAGAAAATCTGAGAACATTTGGCGCAGATGTTGAAGATGGTCTTGCAAGATGCATAAATAAAGAAGATTTCTACCTTAAAATGGTAAATATGGGACTTGGGGATGAACGCTTTACTGAACTTCCAAAAGCTATAGAGGCGGGAGATACTGACAGGGCTTTTGAACTTGCCCATGCCTTAAAGGGAGTTATCGGAAACCTTGCACTGACACCTATGTATGAGCCTGTCTGCAAGCTGACAGAGCTCCTTCGCCACAAGGAGCCGGGCGACTATATGGCTTTGTGCAAGGAAATATGCAAATTAAGAGAAAGACTGCTTTCAATGGATGATGATTGAATCTTTTCTGTCTTCGCCTGTTTTTTGACATAATATCGTGATATACTGAGTACATACGTAACCTGAGACACTTAAAAGGTCATGTTTTGCAGAGTGAGAGGGATATCATGAGTTATTCAAAATATAAAAAATATGCAGCAATGTTTTTTCTGTCTGCATCACTTGCGATATCGGCAGTTCCTGTTGCTGATATTGCAGGTACAAGAATATATGCAGCCGAAGCAGAAGAGGAGATGGGAAAAATATATAAACCTTTAAGAGTATTGGCACAGGTGACTGCCGGTACTCTTATTGTGCGTGTAGGGGCAGGAACTGCCTATAAGCAGTTAGTTGAAAAGGAAACCCCATATTCTTTAAAAAACGGGAAAAAGGTATACATTGATGCTACAAAAAATGATAAGGACGGCAAAAGGTGGTACCATGTCCTGTTTAAGACCGGTGGAAAATGGCATAAGGGCTATGTTTCTTCTGAATATATTACAGTTCTTGCAAGTACAAGTGATAAAGTAAAGGGCTCTTTATCAAGAAAAGCGGGAGTCTATGCAAGAACAAAGCCTGTGGTAAGCGGAAGCATACTGAAATATAACAAGAAGAATGTATCGGTAAAATATAAGCAGAATGTACATATTCTTGGAGAAAAAACAATCAACGGTGAAAAGTTCTTCTATATCGGCTTTTATTTTAACAAAAAATACTTAAAAGGTTATGTGAAGGCTGAATATGTTACTTTTCGGCTTACAGAGGACTATGCGGCAGAGCGGGCAGCTGCTGAGCAAAAAAAGAAAGAAGAGGAAGAAAAAAAGAACGAGGAAGAGCAGAAGGAAACTACTGAAGAAAAAAATGATTCCGAAAACGAAACTAAAAATAACGAAGGCAATAAGGAGACCCAGCCTGCAACAGAGCAGGCTTTAGTCATACCGACAGATCCGGTGCCTGTTCTTGTTCCTGAAACTCCTGCCATAGTGACTCCTATGACAGATGAACAGTTTGAGGCATCACTTACGACAGAAGGTTTCCCTGAGGATTATAAACCATATCTTAGGACTCTTCATGCAAGCCATCCTATGTGGATATTCAAGGCAGACAGAAAGGGAGTTGACTGGGAGACGGCGGTTGCGGCAGAAAGCAAGGTCGGAGTTAATCTTATTTCCAATGTTAAAAATGCGGCATGGAAGTCTACGGAATCAGGCGCATACAACTGGGATACCGATAAATATGTTGTATATGATGCCGGCGGCTGGGTCACTGCTTCAAATGAAGCGGTAAGGTATTATATGGATCCTCGAAACTGGCTTAATGAAGACGGCATCTATCAGTTTGAACTACTTTCTTACCAGTCCGGATATCAGACACTTAACGGGGTCAACAGCATTCTTTTGGGAAGTGTGATGGGTTCAGGTGCATCCTTTACATATACTGATTTAGCAGGAAGTCCTGTTTCAAGGACGTACGCTGATACTTTTATAGAAGCAGCAGCTTATTCCGGAGTCAGTCCTTATCATCTTGCATCACGTTCCAAGCAGGAAGTGGTCGGGGGATATGGGTTTTCTTCAAGTGTTTCGGGTTCCGTCAAAGGTTATGAAGGACTGTATAATTTTTACAATATAGGGGCATATAATTCGGCAGAGTCAGGCGGAGCTATAGCTCATGGGCTTACGTTTGCAAGAAACGGGGAGCCGGGCAAGCTTTATTCCGATGGAACCGACCTTAATACAAAAATGATGATCCCGTGGGACAATCAGTACAAGGCAATAGTCGGAGGAGCAGTTTACATAGGACATAATTACATAGACAGGGGACAGAATACTGTATATCTGCAGAAATTCAATCTCACATCCAAGTCTCAGTTTGCACATCAGTATATGTCAAATATCGAGGTTGGAAAGAGTGAATCTGCAAAGACAAGATCTGCATACAGCATGCTTGGTGAAGCACCTATAGTATTTTCCATACCGGTTTATGAAAATATGCAGAAGGAAGTGGCAGCACAGCCTGGAAGCAGTGATCCGCTTAAAAAGCTAAGTCCAAACAATTACTTAGCTGATCTTAGTGTGGAGGGGTACATGCTGACTCCTACATTTCAACCTGAGGTCACAGACTACACAGTTGTTGCGGACCCTGCAGATGTCTCTGTGACTATAAGGGCTTCGGCTGTAAACAGTGAGGCGACGATAACGGGAGCGGGAGAAGTGATCCTTGAAAAGGGAACCACATTGATACCGGTAGTGGTCACTGCCGCCAATGGAACCACAAGAGTTTATAATATTACATTTGCGAAATGATACGATCTATGAAAAGAATAATATGTTTTTTATGTCTCGGCTTTTTAATCCTTTTTTTAAGCTTTACAGGGACAAAGGCTTTTGCAGTGGAGTCGGGTGCGACAGTGTCACTTTCTGGCGACAGTGCGGCTACAGTAGGTGATGAATTTGTTATTACGCTTAGGGTGAGTAGCGAGGAGGCAGTAAACGGACTTGAAACGTATCTGCGTTATCCGGCTGATCTTGCAAAATTTGTGGATGCAGATACGGGAATAGCCGGAGGAGACGGCATTTTAAAGGTTTCTCTCCTTGACTCTGATGAAGGCGAAACATCCAATTCGTACAGCATAAGGTTCAAGGCAAGAAACCCCGGAAAATTTACCATAAAATTTTCGGATGAAGTCCATATATATTCCTATGCTACCGGAGATGAACTTTCAGTGGCAACAAGTGTGGCTACTGTACAGATAAAAAATGCAAGGCTTGCAGGGGATGATACCTCTCTTGCCCGTATCCGCGTTGCCGGAAAGACTTTGAATCCTTCTTTTTCAAAGGATATATTTGATTATTCACTGACAGTTGAAAATGATGTGACAAGTCTTGTGATAACGGCAGAACCTTCAGATGACAGTGCCAATGTTTCTGTTTCAGGAAATAAAAACTTTGAAGAAGGAATAAATGATGTTACCATTACTGTTACCGCTGAAAATGGTGGAGAGGCAAAGTACGTTATACATGTAGTGCGAATGCCTAAGGATAGCACGAAGACAGACAGTGAGATTGAGAAAAAGGAAGAAGATATTAAGATTTTTTCGGAGGCAGCATCAAAAGAGGCAATTAAAGGAGATGGCGCTTCGGAATCAGAAACAACATATCAAAGTGTCCTCGAAAGAAAGGAACCGACCACAGAATCGGGGATATCTTCGGATATAGATAATGATAACGGTTTATTAATAAATCAGAATAGTCAAAAGCTTGTTCAACGTGTTATAATGGTATTAACGATCATAATAGTCGGTCTGCTGATCGTATCTATGATCTATTTTTCTAAAAGCAGAAAGGAATAAGGACTGATGCAGAATAGATTAACTGAAAGTGCCAGGTCTGCAATGAATGCGGCTTTTGAGGCTTCAAAGACACTTTCACATGGATATACGGGTACTGCCCATGTCCTGATTGGTCTTCTGTCTGTCGAGGGGGTCGCCAGACAGGTACTTGAGGAAAACGGTATCTCGGCTGAAAGGATGATAAATATAACCAGACAGCTTGTGGATCCGGGCGTCCTTATGATAAAAAGCCCTTTAACTCTTACACCTCGTGTGAAAACAGCTCTTCAGAATGCAGATATGATCGCAGCGAGAATGGGTTGTGAGCAGACAGGTACAGAGCAGATACTTCTTGCCCTTATAGAGGATAAGGAAGCAGTAGGAGTCAAGTTATTGGTCACTCTTGGAGCAAATCTCCAGAAGGTATATGATGATGTTTATGCGGCTCTTGGGCTTTCTGAAAGAAAGGCAAAGGCAGATTATCAGGAAAGACACGCAAAGAATACAGGAAAAAAAGGAACTCCTAATCTTGAAAAGTATGCAAGAGACCTTACAGCGGCTGCTGGTGAAGGAAAACTTGACCCTGTTATCGGAAGAGATGATGAAATAAAGAGAGTTATCCAGATACTTTCAAGAAGAACAAAAAATAATCCTTGCCTGTTAGGTGAGCCTGGTGTTGGTAAAACAGCAGTGGCAGAAGGACTTGCGCAGCTCATTCAGAACGGCAGCGTGCCTCCTTTGATGCAGGGCAAAAGGGTCATGGCACTTGATATGTCAGGGCTGGTTGCAGGAACCAAGTTCAGAGGGGAATTTGAAGAACGTATTAAAAATGTTATAAATGAGGCATCGGCAGACAGCAGTGTGCTTCTTTTTATAGATGAACTTCATACCATAATCGGTGCAGGTGGCGCAGAAGGGTCTCTTGATGCTTCGAATATCCTTAAGCCTGTTCTTGCAAGAGGCGAGATTCAGATAATCGGTGCTACAACGAGCGAGGAATACAGAAAGCATATTGAAAAGGATGCCGCACTCGAAAGAAGATTTCAGTCTGTTATAATAGAAGAGCCTTCAGAGGAAGATTCTGTTGTGATATTAAAAGGTCTTCGTGACAGATATGAGGAACATCATAGAGTCACAATAACAGATGAGGCTGTAGATGCAGCTGTAAAGCTGTCTGCAAGATATATTTCAGACAGATTCCTTCCTGACAAGGCGATAGATGTGATGGATGAGGCATGCTCACATGTGAGACTTGCTTCATATATTTCAACGCCGGAGGTTGGCAAGCTTGAAGAGGAAATAACTGCTCTCGAGGTAAAGAAGGTCAATTATATCAAGGATGAAGAATATGATAAGGCTTCAAAGACCAAAAAAGAGCAGGAAAAATGCAGAAAGCAGCTTGAAAAGATAAAAGAAAAAGAATCTAAGAAAGAATCGGATAAGGGGCTTGTCGTAGGCGCTGATGATATTGCAGAGGTTGTATCCGGTTGGACCAAGATTCCTGTGACAAAGATCGTTCAGACGGAGAATGAAAAGCTCCGCAACCTTGAAAAGATCCTTCATAAGAGAGTGATCGGACAGGATGAAGCTGTCAATGCTGTTGCAAGAGCGATCAGAAGAGGCAGAGTTGGTTTAAATGATCCGAACAAGCCTGTAGGCTCCTTCCTTTTCCTTGGTCCTACAGGAGTAGGTAAGACAGAGCTTTCAAAGGCACTTGCCGATGCAATGTTTGGAAGTGAAGATGCGATGATCCGCGTAGACATGTCTGAATACATGGAAAAAGAGAGTGTGAGCAAGATGATAGGTTCACCTCCTGGCTATGTAGGATATGACGAGGGCGGACAGCTTTCTGAAAAGGTAAGGAAAAATCCTTATTCAGTTATCCTTTTTGATGAGATTGAAAAAGCACATCCGGATGTGTTCAATGTACTTTTACAGGTTCTTGATGACGGAAGGATAACAGACTCACAGGGACGCACAGTTAATTTCAAAAATACTATTATAATAATGACAAGCAATGCCGGTGCAAAGCAGATCGTAAAGCCGAAGAAGCTTGGCTTCATGACTGTAGAGGACAATGAAAATGACTATAACAGAATGAAGGAATCTGTTATGGAAGAGGTTAAGAGAATGATGAAACCTGAATTTTTAAATAGAATTGATGAGGTTATAGTATTCCATCCTCTTCTTGAAGCAGATCTTCGCGATATAGTGAAGATAATGACCGGAAAGCTTGCAAAGAGAGCAGCCGATGAGGTAAATCTTAAGCTTAAGTTCTCGGCAGCGGCAATAAGTCATCTGGCAAAAACCGGCACAGACAGCAATTATGGCGCAAGACCTTTAAGAAGGAACATACAGCAGGAGGTCGAGGATGCACTGGCTGATGCACTCTTATCGGGTGCTGTAAAGAGTGGCGATACAGTTAATGTAGGTCTTAAGAACGATAAGATTGAGATCCATTGATCATCCTTCCCCTAAAGGGAAGAAGCAACTATAGTAAAATGAGATAAAAGTTTGAAATAGGCTTTCAAACTTTCATCGGTGCCGCGGCAGGCACGACACTGATGGACACCATGCCTGCGACAAGGTACAGGAAATGGCAGTAGTAAGTGGACTGATCCGTGAAGAAGCAAATGGCACTTTAAGCTTTGGAAATTATGAGTTTGATGACAAGCAGAAACTCAATGATTTCAAATTTGACGGAGATCTTTACAAAGTAAAGACTTTTAAAGAAATTACAAAGCTTGAAAAGAATGGAATGTTTGCATATGAATCTGTCCCTGGAACAGCTGTTCATGATTACAAGGCAGATGGAAAGAATGTTTCATTTGCAGTTGAGGGAATTGAAGATGCCGAGATCACTCTCCAAGTAGAGGCTGAAAAGGACTATAAGGTATTTATCAACGGCAATGAGGCAGGTTCTCAGAAAAGCAACCTTGGCGGAAAGATAACACTTTCAGTTGAGCTTGGAAGCGGTAAGAGTGTTAATGTTGAGGTGAAGGAAGCCTGATGGCAAATTCTAAGACTAAAACAGTTTTCTTCTGTAAGGAATGTGGATATGAATCGGGCAAGTGGCTGGGACAGTGTCCTGGCTGCAAGGCCTGGAATTCTTTCGTAGAGGCGCCGAAGCAATCAAAAAGCTTGGGCACCTCTTCTTTAGGTAAAGCGGGTTCAGTAAGGAATGAGGCTATAAAGATGTCGGCGGTATCTCTTATAGCTGATGAAAGGATAGAAACGAGGATCGGTGAGCTTGACAGGGTCCTTGGCGGAGGCATTGTCCGCGGTTCTCTGGTGCTTGTAGGTGGAGACCCCGGCATAGGAAAGTCTACCTTGCTTTTACAGATGTGCGGTAAGCTTTGTGAGGCGGGAACCAAGGTCTTATATGTTTCGGGCGAAGAAAGCTCTCGTCAGATAAAGATAAGAGCGGAACGTCTTGGAAGCACTATGGATGATATCTTACTTCTTTGCGAAACCGATATAGATAAGATTGAAGATGTGATAAATGACATAAAGCCGGATGTTGCAGTAATAGACTCTATTCAGACTATGTTCAAGGAAAGTCAGGATGCCGCACCGGGAAGCGTATCGCAGGTAAGAGAAGTTACCGCATCACTGCTGAAACTTTCCAAGGTAGCCGGAGTATCGATATTTATAGTAGGGCACGTTACAAAAGAGGGAACTATGGCGGGACCTCGTACGCTTGAGCACATGGTTGATACAGTGCTGTATTTTGAGGGCGAGAGTGTGGCTTCCTACAGGATACTTAGAGCAGCCAAAAACAGATTCGGTTCTACCAATGAGATAGGCGTCTTTGACATGAATGAAAATGGGCTTTCGGAGGTTGCCAATCCTTCTGAATATATGCTTGAAGGAATGCCTGTGGATGCACCGGGGTCTGTCATTGCGTGTACGATGGAAGGCAGCAGACCTATTCTTGTTGAAGTTCAGGCTCTTGTCTGTCAGACAAATTTCAACCTGCCAAGAAGAACGACCAACGGGGCAGACTACAACAGGGTAAATATGCTTATGGCTGTCCTTGAAAAAAGGCTAGGGCTTGACCTTGGTTCCTGCGATGCCTATGTAAATGTTGCGGGAGGTTTAAGAGTCAATGAACCGGCTCTTGATCTTGCTATATGTGCAGCTCTTATTTCAAGTTATAAAAACCGTGAAAGTTCGGGCAAGATAGCGGCATTTGGAGAGGTTGGACTTACCGGAGAGGTAAGAGGCGTTCAGAATGCAAGGATGCGTTTTGAGGAAATCGGAAAACTGTCAGGTCCTCTTGCGATAATACCGGCAGTCAATCTGAAGGGGCTTGACGCAAAAGGAAAGGTGTCCGGTATAAGAAATATCAGGGAGTTAATGGATCTTATTTAATGGGAAAAACACTTATAATCACCGAGAAGCCGTCTGTTGCAAGAGAATATGCGGATATTCTTGAAGTGAAAAATAAAAATAAGGGATATTATGAAAATGACAGCTATGTGATAACGTGGTGTGTCGGACATCTTATTGAGATGTGTTATCCTGAAAAATATGATGAAAAATACAAAAAGTGGAGGATGGAAGATCTTCCTTTTTTGCCTGAGACATACAAATATGAAGTGATAAAAAATGTAAAAGATCAATACAAGATCGTTCATGACATGATGAACAGCAAGGACATTTCAACCATACTTTATGCTGGGGACTCCGGGCGTGAAGGTGAAGTCATCATAGAGCTTATAAGAAGGTACGGCGGTGTAAGAAGCGGCATGGAGGAAAAACGTGTCTGGATAGACTCCTGCACCGAAGACGAGATAAGGCGAGGAATAAGGGAAGCAAAGCCGATAGAGGCTTACGATAATCTTGCTAATGCCGGAATCATGCGTGGTATCGAAGACTATGCAATGGGAATCAACTTTTCAAGGGCTCTTTCTATAAAGTATGGCGGGATGCTTAACAGACAGGCAGGCACAAAAAAATATTCAGCGATAGCGATAGGCAGAGTAATGACATGTGTGCTTGGCATGGTTGTTGAAAGAGAAAGAGAAATAAGAGATTTTACTGTCACTCCATTTTACAGGATCATTGGAAGTTTTGGAAAAACAGACGGCAGTAAACCTTACTATGAGGGCGAATGGAGACTTACCAAAACTTCTCCGATGGCTGCGGGGACTGATGAAAAACTTAGTGTTTCAGAAATAGCAGAGGGAAACCCTGCTCTTTACAGTGAGAAGGGCTTTAAAAAAGAAGAGGATGCAAGAAGACTTATCGAGTCACTGGATTTTGGCTCGGCTAAGGTCTTAAGCCGCAAACATTCCTTAGAAAAAAAGAATCCGCCTCTTTTATTTAATCTAGCAGAGCTTCAGGCTGAATGTACCAAAAAATTTCACATAAGCCCCGACCAGACACTTAGCGTTGCACAGGCTTTATATGAGAGCAAGCTTACCACTTACCCAAGAACGGATGCAAGAGTGCTTACCATAGCAATCGCAGCCGAGATAACCAAAAACCTTGGTGGCCTTTACAGGTATGAACCGGTAAAGGAGTATATCCTTAAGATACGTGAAGAGGGAAGATATAAAGATCTTTCTAAAACTCAGTATGTGGATGACAGCAAGGTTACGGATCATTATGCTATAATTCCTACAGGCAATGTAAGTGAGCTGGCAAGGCAGAGTGAATTAAACAAAAAGGTCTATGATCTTATAGTAAGAAGATTTCTTTCTGTTTTTTATCCTCCGGCAGTCTATGAAAAGGAAAACGTGACAACGGGAGTGGAAAGGAAAGATGGAAGCGGACACGAAGAATTTTTTACTCAGATAAAGGTCTTGAAGGAGCCCGGCTTTTTTGAAATAAGCGGTATGCCTGAAAAAGGCGGGGATGATCTGGCGCTTGCTTCATTTTTAACTACGCTTTCAAAGGGAATGAACGTAAGCGTTAAAGAAATGAATGTGAAAGAAGGCAAGACCACGCCTCCAAAGCGCTACACCTCCGGTTCTATGATACTTGCGATGGAAAATGCCGGTCAGCTCATTGAGGACGAGGAATTAAGAGCCCAGATAAAGGGCGCCGGTATCGGAACAAGCGCAACAAGAGCAGGCATTATTGAAAAACTTGTTAAAATAGGTTATCTTGGACTTAATAAAAAAACTCAGGTACTTACGCCAAAGCTTTTTGGTGAGATGGTATATGAGGTGGTAAGACTGACGATCCCGTCTATGCTGAAACCTGTTATGACAGCAAGCTGGGAAAAGGGACTTGCAAGTGTGGAAAGAGGTGAGATAACAGACAGAGATTACAGAAATAAGCTTTATGATTATGTGAAGAAATATACAGGTATGGTCGAGCAGCGTGACATTTCAACCAGCCTGATGCATAATCTTGAAATAGTGAAAAAAATAAATGAAAGGGAGAAGAAGAGTTGAAAGAATTAGAAATAACAGAGCTGTATGACCTAAGTCACAGTATGGCAGGAGAGTATCTTAAAGGGTTCAAGTTCCCGTGGGAGGCGTTGTCAGGAATAGGAGACCTTATTGTAAAGATCGGAAATACTCTTTCACCGGATGAATATGAAAAAAGAGGTGACAATGTCTGGATCGCAAAGAGTGCAAAGGTGGCTCCGACAGCCTTTATCGGAGGTCCTTGTATAATCGGTCCCGATACAGAAGTAAGACATTGTGCTTTTATAAGAGGAAAAGCACTTGTAGGAGCAGAGTGCGTTATAGGAAATTCTGTAGAGCTTAAGAACGTGATCATATTTGACCATTGTGAAGTTCCTCATTTTAATTATGTAGGTGATTCTATTCTTGGATACAGGGCGCACATGGGCGCAGGCTCTATTACAAGCAACATCAAGTCGGACAGGTCCCCTGTCACTATAGCTTTTAAGGGCGACAAGGTTGAAACAGGACTTATAAAAACAGGGTCTTTTTTGGGAGACCATGTTGAAATAGGCTGCAACTCTGTTCTCAATCCGGGAACTGTCATAGGAAGAAATACAAATGTTTATCCGCTGTCAATGGTAAGAGGTTTTGTACCTGCTGACCATATTTACAAAAAGGCTGGGGAAGTTACAGAAAAGAAAAGGTGAGGTTTTGAAAGAGAAGAAGATCGCTGAGTTTACAGAGAAACTTGCGGGAAGGAACAGCGTTCCGGGGGGAGGCGCTGCAAGCGCGGTAACGGGCGCATTTGGCAGCGCTTTGGCATCTATGGTATCAGAACTTACCATAGGCAAGAAGAAATACGCCGAATATGAGGAAGATGTAACTAAGATCGCTAAAAGAGCAAAGGAGCTTTCGGAAAGATTTCTCTTCCTTGCAAATGAGGATGCAGAAAAATACAGGGTAGTTTCCGAGGTATATGCGATCAGGGCTGTCAGTGAAGAAGAAAAGAAAGAAAAAAGCGACAAGCTTGAAGAGGCACTTAAAGGAGCTATAATGCCGCCAATGGAAATGCTTGAAAGCCTTTATGAAGCAGCAGGGCTTTTTAGGGAGCTTTCACAAAAGGGATCAAAGCTTTTAGTGAGTGATACTGGTGGCGGTGCTGCCCTTTGTGAGGGGGCGGCAAGAGTCTCTCTTTTAGCTGTCTATGCCAATACCAAGCTTATGAAAGAAAGAGACGCGGCTGCTAAGATTGATGAAAAAGCGGAGAAACTGCTCTCTGCGATTTCAGAAAGTGTTGAAAAAACCTATAGTGAAGCTGTGAATTTCTTGAAAACTGAGGGAGCCGGATAATGGAACTTATTTATGGAAAAGATGTAGCGGATATTTTAACAAAAGAGATTGTTTATAAGGTATCCGCGCTTGCAAGGGAAAATAAGAGATTGCCTAAACTTGCCATAGTCCGCGTTGGAGAAAAGCCAGGGGATATTTCCTACGAAAAGAGCGCCATAAAATGTATGGAAAAATGCGGGATAGAGCATGTGGAGTGCACTTTTAGCGAAGATGTGGATAAAGGTGTATTTTTATCAGGTTTCAAGAAGATAAATGTGGATAAAAATATAGACGGTATCCTTGTTTTAAGGCCGCTTCCGAAAGATATGGACGAGGCAGTTGCAGGAAAGATAGCACCGGATAAGGATGTTGACTGCATAAGCCATTACAACATGGGGAAACTTCTTGCTGGAGAAAAGGATTGTTTTGCCCCTTGCACTGCATTGGCTGTTGAGAAGACTTTGAAATATATCCTTGATAAGAAGGGTGAAAGCCTCAGAGGAAAAAAAGTTACTATAGTCGGAAGAAGTACGGTCGTAGGAAAACCACTGTCTCTTCTTTTGACTGGAGACGATGCAACGGTGACGTTGTGCCACACGAAAACGGTAAATCTTGCAAGGGAATGTGCGGCAGCGGATATTCTTGTCGCGGCAGCAGGAAGTGCAAAGCTTATAAAGGAAGAACATGTAAAAGAAGGCGCGATTCTTACAGATGTCGGCGTGAATATGGATGAAAATGGAAAGCTTGTAGGCGATATAGACCTTTTTGATGTAGGTGATAAAGCTCTTTTTGCGACACCGGTGCCAAAGGGAATAGGAGCGGTCACTACTACGATCCTTGCAATGCAGGTCTTAAAGGCAAGGATGATGCACGAATGATTTTTAGTGAGGAGGCAGAGGTTGAAGTTTATTGATCTTCATGTACACTCGACTTTTTCGGACGGGTCTTTTAGTCCGGCGGGGTTAGTTGAAATGGCAGGAGAGGCAAAGTTATCCGCGTTTGCCTTGACAGACCACGATACTACGGAGGGCTTTGAGGAGCTTCTTGCCGTGGCAGATAAGTATAACGACAATAAGAGTGAGGAAGAAAAGATAGAGGTGCTTCCCGGAGTGGAGATTTCGGCTGCCTATAAGGAGTGCGATATACACATTTTAGGCTTGCTTATAGACCATAAAAACAGGGTACTTACAGATATGTTAGCCGCCTCAAAAAAGGAAAGGGAAGACCGCAATAAGAAGATGGTAAAAAATCTTCAGGATGCCGGACTTGATATAACTCTCAAAGGGGTGATGGCAGGGAATGGTGACGCTGTTATAACCAGAGCGCACTTTGCAAAGTACCTTGTAGAGCATCACCTTGTAAGAACTTATCAGGACGCTTTTGAGTTTTATCTGGGTGACAAGACACCCTACTATGTGCCGAGAAAGTTTACAAGTCCTCGCGATGCGATAGAAAGCATCCTTGCAGCAGGCGGTGTTCCGGTGCTTGCGCATCCTTGTATATACCATCTGGCTGAAGAGGAATTACTTAGCCTTATCGACAGGCTTATAGGCTATGGTCTTCGTGGAATAGAAACTTTGTACTCTACGAATACCCCTAAAGAAGAGAAGTTTACTCGCGAAATAGCAGAAAAAAAGGGACTTCTAATAACGGGCGGTTCGGATTTTCATGGAGCTCCAAAGCCTTCGATAAGGCTTGGCAAGGGAAAAGGCAACCTTGCGATTCCATATGAAATCCTTGACAGGCTAAGGGAAGAGCAGGTTAAAATAAAAGGCGCCTGAAAGCTTTTTTTGACACTAAACATAAGATATGGTATAATGGCATGTATCTTAAATGACAATTTAATACGGAGGTGTTACCATGAAGCATATTAAGAGCTTAAAGACAAGAGACCTTAAGGAATCAATGAAGAAGGGCGGCTGCGGCGAGTGCAAGACATCATGTCAGTCAGCATGCAAGACTTCATGTACAGTTGGCAACCAGAGCTGTGAGAACGCATAAATTTCCGGTATCTGGCATTTTAACAATATGGACTAATATGATTTCCGAAAGCAGCGGCTTCTGTCGCTGCTCTTTCTTTGGGAAAAAATCCAGTTTTAATGAGGTATTGATTTGATTCATCAGTATAAAATGAACGGATACGATATAGTTCTTGACGTAAACAGCGGAAGCGTTCACGTTGTAGATGATATCGCATACGATACAATAGCTTTATATAACAGCAATATAATAGAAGGTAAGAAGTCCGAAGAGGAAGCTTTGCCGGGTATCAAAAAAGAGATAAGAGCAAAGTATCCTGAGGTTACAGAAGAGGACTTTGGCGAACTAATAAGTGATATCAATGAGCTTAAAAATGAAGGCAAGCTCTTTACAGAAGATATATATGAGAAATTTGTAAAGGATTTTAAGAACAGGATCACAGTAACAAAGGCATTGTGTCTTAATGTTGCCCATGACTGTAATCTTGCCTGTCGTTATTGCTTTGCCGGTCAGGGTGAATACCAGGGTGACAGGGCTATAATGAGCTATGAAGTAGGTAAACAGGCATTGGATTTCCTTATTGAACACTCAGGAAGCAGACGTAATCTTGAGGTGGATTTCTTTGGAGGAGAGCCGCTCATGAACTGGGACGTTGTAAAGCGTCTTGTTGAATACGGCCGTTCCCAGGAAAAAGAGCATGACAAGAATTTCAGGTTTACAATAACAACCAATGGAATCCTGCTCAATGACGAGATCGTTGAGTTTATGAACAAGGAAATGTCCAATGTCGTTCTTTCGATAGATGGCCGCAGGGAAGTAAATGACCACATGCGTCCTACCCGCAACGGCAATGGAAGCAGCTACGACATTATCCTTCCTAAATATAAGAAATTCGCAAAACTGCGCGGAAATAAAGAATATTATGTAAGAGGAACATTTACACATAATAATCTTGATTTTGCAAAAGATGTACTCCATTTGGCGGATGAAGGCTTTAAGGAGATTTCTATTGAGCCTGTTGTTTCACTTCTGAATGAACCATACGCAATAAGAGAAGAGGATGTTCCATATCTTCTTGAGCAGTATGACGAGCTTGCCAAAGAATACGTTAAGCGCAGAAGAGAAGGAAGAGGCTTCACTTTCTTCCATTTCATGATAGATCTTTCCGGTGGTCCTTGTGTTGCAAAAAGGCTTGCCGGCTGTGGATCAGGTACAGAATATCTTGCTGTTACGCCATGGGGCGATCTTTACCCATGCCATCAGTTTGTCGGAGAAGATGGTTTTGTACTTGGCAATGTCTGGGATGGAATTACAAATACATCATTGCAGGAAGGTTTCAAACATCAGAATGTTTATGAGAAGCCAAAGTGCAGAGACTGCTTTGCAAGATATTACTGCAGCGGCGGATGTGCAGCAAACTCATATAAATTCCATGGAACTATCGATGATGCATATGACATCGGCTGTGACCTTCAGAGAAAGCGCATTGAATGTGCTATCATGATCAAGGCTGCAGAAGATGAGGATGCTGAAAGGGAAGAAATGAACTAAGAAAAAGTTTTGGAGGTTCAGTAAAATGAAGAACAGGAGTCGCGGTATAGCGAAGATTCTTGGCTACATTATCGTAGCAGGACTTCTTGTATGTATCGCATCAGGTATCTTTGGCAACACTTTTGGCAGCGTTGGTGCGATCAAGAGGGGACTTGACCTTGCAGGCGGTGTAAGTATCGCATACGAAGCAAAGGGCAAAGTTACAGATCAGGAAATGAAAGATACTGTTGAAAAGATGCGCCTTCGTGCAGAGTCATATTCAACAGAAGCACAGGCATACAGGGAAGGCGACAAGAGAGTTGTTGTTGATATCCCTGATGTAAAGGATGCCGATGCTGTGCTTAAGCAGTTAGGTGAGGCTGGAGCTATTCAGTTCATACCTGTCACTACAGAAACAATGACAAGTTCTGGCGGTGCACTAGTACTTAAGGATACCGTTGAAAATCTTGCTAAAAAGGGTCTTGTAGCTGTTGATGGTTCAGATATAGCAACAGCAGCAGCTGAGGCTTATAATTCTCAGGACAAGCTTGGTACCCAGTATATTGTAAACCTTACACTTAATACTTCAGGTACAAAGAAATTTGCCGATGCTACAGAAAAATATCTCAACCAGCAGATTGCCATTGTCTACGACAATGAGATAATTTCAGCACCTACAGTTCAGGCCCACATTACAGATGGTAAGGCACAGATTTCAGGTCAGGAGACTATGGAGTCAGCAGAGCGCCTTGCTTCCATAATCCGTATCGGTGCACTTCCTGTAGAGCTTGAGGAAGTCCGTTCCAATACAGTGGGTGCAAAATTAGGCGATAATGCCCTTAATACAAGTTTGCTTGCGGGTGCTATCGGTTTTGCCATAGTATTCATATTTATGATCGCCGTATACAAGATTCCGGGACTTGCAGCGAGCCTTGCTCTTGTAGCATATATTGCAATAGAGCTTGCACTCCTTTCAATGCTTGAGATCACACTTACACTTCCTGGTATTGCCGGTATTATTCTTTCAATCGGTATGGCGGTTGATGCGAATGTCATCATCTTCACCCGTATCAGAGAAGAGATAGGTCTTGGACATTCAGTAAGAAGTGCTATAAATCTTGGATTCCAGAAGGCATTCTCAGCAATTCTTGATGGTAATGTGACTACGATAATTGCCGGCGCAGTGCTTGCTATATTTGGTACAGGTACTATCAAGGGCTTTGCTTATACACTTGTACTGGGTATACTTATCTCCATGTTTTCTGCAATCGTTATCACAAGATTCCTTCTTAAGGCTTTCTATGATTGCGGCTTTGATGAAGAGAAGTTCTACGGTATTAAAATGGAAAGAACACCAATACCATTTGTCAAGTGGGCTCCGAAGTTCCTTATTGCTTCATGTATCGTAATTGCTATAGGTGTTATCACAATGGGTGTCAATGCCGGAAGCGGAAAGGGAGCGTTCAGTTATGCTCTTGAATTCCAGGGCGGTACATCTACGCAGGTGCATTTTAACGGAAAACTTCCTTCAAATGATGAAGTAAGAGAAGTTGTAAGCACAACCATAAAGGATAACAACGTTGATATATCACCTATCATCAGTGATAATTCAGTGCTTATCAGAACTAAGTCACTTAACCTTGAAGAACGTACTTCTCTTCATGATGCTCTTGAGGAAAAGTATTCTATAACAGATGATGATATTACAAATGAGAATATATCCGCTGCAGTTTCGGGTGAAATGAAGAGAGCAGCTCTTTTATCCGTAATAGCAGCTACAATATGTATGCTTATTTACATCGTTATCCGTTTCAGAAATATCGCTTTTGGTACTGCTGCAGTTACAGCACTTATTCATGATGTTATGGTTGTGGTTACATTCTATGCACTTGCAAGAATGACAGTAGGTAATACATTTATTGCATGTATCCTTACTATTGTAGGTTATTCTATAAATGCCACTATCATTATCTTCGACCGTATCCGTGAGAACAGAGAGGGCATGAAGAAGAAAGACAGTCTTGAAGAAGTTGTGAACAAGTCTATCACACAGACCTTCTCTAGATCTATCAATACAACAATTACAACCTTCATAATGGTTCTTGTACTTTTTATTATGGGTGTTGCAAGTGTTCGTGAATTTGCACTTCCTATAATGATAGGTCTTATCTGCGGTTGCTATTCTTCAGTGTGCCTTACAGGTCCGCTTTGGTTCTATATGCACAGTATTGGTGCCAAGTCAAAGAAAAATTGAATTTTCAGTGTCCTGCTTAGCAGGGCACTTTTTTAAAAAAGTCTGAGTGTATCAGGCTTTTTTTCTTTTCTTAAAAGAAAATATCCTTATTGACATATCAGGGGACAATGTGCTTAAATAAGACATTGTGTCACTTGATGTAGTTCTTTCTAATGCTGGGACGATAACCTGTCTTTTTTATGAGGATTGAATATGGAAACAGATATGACTAAAGGAAGACCTCTTCCTATAATATTGAAATTTGTCCTGCCGCTTTTTCTTGGAAATGTTTTTCAGCAATTATATAACATGGCAGATACCTTTATCGTGGGGCATTTTGTAGGTCAGAATGCCCTCGCGGCAGTAGGCGCTACAGGAACGATCATGTTTTTAGTTCTTGGTTTTTCTCAGGGACTTACTACCGGATTTACGGTGCTTACAAGTCAGTGTTTTGGCGCCGGAGATATGAAAAGACTAAGGCACAGTTTTTCGAACGGAATAATGCTTGCATGGATCGTGGTAGTTGTTATGACGATACTGTCAGTAATGTTGATGCATCCGCTCCTTAAACTTATGAATACACCGGCAGAGATTTATGCAGATTCATATACATACATTGTGATAATCTGCTACGGTACAGTGTGCAGTGTGTTTTACAATCTCTTCTCAGCCTATATGAGGGCAGTTGGCAATAGTAAGATGCCTCTTTATTTTCTGATCTTTTCAGCAGCATTAAATGTAGTCTTAGATATCGTATTTATTGTTGTATTTAAGATCGGAGTTGCAGGAGCTGCCATTGCAACGGTTATCTCTCAGGGCGTTTCCGCTATACTCTGCCTTTTGTATATTGTAAAACATATAAAGGTTTTAGTGCCTGAAAGAAGTGACTGGAGACTGACAAGGGCAGATTCCATGCACCAGCTTCGCATAGGTATTCCTATGGCGTTGCAGTTTGGAATAACGGCATCAGGAACAATGATAATGCAGGCAGCTATCAATCTGTTCGGATCCACGGCTGTTGCAGCATTCACAGCAGCAAATAAGGTGAATAATCTTGTGACCCAGGGCTTCCCTTCAATGGGACAGGCAATGGCTTCGTACTGCGGACAGAATTACGGCGGAGGTGGCTACAAGAGAGTAAGAGCCGGCGTGAGAGCTGCAGTTTTATCCTGTATCATCTATGCGATAATAGCAGGAATTCTTGCAATAACATTTATGAAGCCGTTTGTAGGGATGTTCTTTACAGCGGGTACAGATATAGAAGGAATGATGCCGTGGACAAGACCTTATGTTGTAATGTGCGCCCTTTGTTACATTCCGTTAAGTATGATCTTTATATTCAGAAATGCCATGCAGGGCTGCGGCTATGGTCTTTTGCCGATGCTTGGAGGTGTAGTTGAACTTTTTGCAAGACTTATAATGGCTGCTTTATCAATGCACTTAAACAATTACGTTCTTGCAGCAGCCTGCGATCCGGCAGCATGGGTTGCAGCGGGGATATTCACAGCAGTAGCTTATATTTTTGTTATTAAGGATGTAAAAAAGAAGATAAAAATGGATTCTTAAAGGATTCTGCTTATTTTGCAGATTTTTGGCGACGGTTATTTGGATGAAGTACTCTGTAAAAAGGTACTTCATTTTTTTATACAAAAAAAGAAGCGGAAATGCCGCTTCTTAATAAGCAGGGGATGAGAGAATCGAACTCCCGCCAAAGGTTTTGGAGACCCCTATCATACCATTTGACCAATCCCCTATGTTGTTTAGTCACAACAAAAAATATTATACACGGATTGATCAATTTTGTCAAGAGAAATTTTGCTTATTGTTTTGGAAGATAAATATTTGGTATTGCAATATTAGGATCACCGTACATTTTTTCAGCAAAAAGTTTCTTTACGGAATCCATGGTGGCATCAGAATAATTCATTCCCAATTCCTTCGCGATTCGATCAAAAGCAACAGGTATTATGCAGACACCCCATGTTGAAGGCGCAGTGAGATTAGGGTTATCAACAACGAACTGCGGTGAAATGGAGATTGTTGAATTGGTGTCAACATTGCAGGCATAAAGCATGACCTGACCCTTTGTGTCGCATTTGTAGGTTAATTCATATTTGTCTGCATCAATATCCTGTTTTGCAGCTATAAATGATGATGCACCTGTCGAAACTGCAGATTTATTGAATTTCGGCGTATCTGAACTTACTTTTTTGGCATTCTCAAGGAGGGTAATAAGCTTATCAACTGAATCCTGTGTAAGAGTAGTGCCGTTAATTTCCGCTCCCTGATTTTCCTTGACAAAATTAATGAGAGTGTCGACTTCGTTTTGAGAGAGCAGTGACATATTTTCGCTCATAAAAAGTACCTCCTGATATGACATGCGGGTTGAAATATTTTGCCCGTGATATTATTTCTTTATACCTTATTATAAAGTTTATTTAAGATAAAAACAAGTTAGAAATGATGAAAAAAGTATTATAGGGAATCTTGCTTGCCATATCGCACAAAGTTAGATAAGACAATAGAGCACGAATAACTTGAAATATCGTTTATATTTTTATATAATGACGGGAGCATTGCAATAGAAGAAATGGGAAGTAATTATGAATCTTATAACAGCAGACCACATCAGTAAAGCATTTACCGACAAGGTGCTTTTTGAAGATGTTTCTTTAGGCTTAAATGAAGGCGATAAGTTAGGTATCATAGGTATAAATGGAACAGGTAAATCCACACTTTTAAAAGTAGTTGCAGGTCTTGAGGAGCCGGATGCAGGTACAGTCACCAGAGGAAATTCGGTAAGGATTGCGTACTTGCCGCAGAATCCTGTATTTGACCCTGCTCGTCCTATAATAGAAGAAGTCATAAAAGACAGGGCTGCTATGTCGGAAGGGTGGAACCTTGAAGGAGAAGCAAGAGCCATGCTTGGAAGATTCGGAATCGATGACCCGACTGAGCTTGCCGGAAACCTTTCAGGGGGAGTGAGAAAGCGTGCTGCGCTCGTTCAGACCTTGCTTTTGCCTGCAGATGTTTATATACTTGATGAGCCGACCAATCATCTTGATACGGATATGAGCGATTGGCTTGAGAACTATCTTAAAAATATGAATCAGGCAATGATTCTTATTACACATGACAGGTATTTCCTTGATTCTGTTACCAACAGGATAGGCGAGCTTACGCATGGAAATGTGTATTACTATACCGGAGGCTATAGAAATTTCCTTGAACTTAAGGCAGAGCGCGAGGAAATGGAGCAGGCAACGGAGAGAAAGAAGGCGGCACTTTACAGAAAAGATTTGGCATGGATGCAGCGCGGGGCAAGAGCGCGTTCGACAAAACAGAAAGCTCATATAGAAAGATTTAATGAGCTGGCAAATAGGGAAAAGATAGTAACAGATGATACAGTTCAGGTAGATTCCGTTTCAAGCCGTCTTGGCAAACAGACAATAGAGCTTTCGTCAGTAAGCAAGGCTTATGGTGACAAGCGTCTGTTTGATGATTTTTCGTATATTTTTCTTAAAAATGACAGAGTCGGGATAATAGGAAAAAACGGCTGCGGTAAATCAACTTTGCTTAAGCTTATAAATGGGATGATAGAGCCTGATTCGGGAAAAGTTACTGTAGGTCAGACAGTGAAGATAGGGTATTTCTCACAGGAATCTGAGGAACTGGACTCTACGCAGACTGTTATAGATTCTGCAAAGGAAATAGCAGAGTATGTGAAAACAAATGACGGACTTATTTCTGTAAGCAGGATGTTAGAAAGATTCCTCTTTGCCGGAAGTATGCAGTACACAAAGATAGGCAAGCTTTCCGGAGGAGAAAGAAGAAGGCTTTCTTTGCTGCATGTACTTGTTTCTGCACCGAATGTACTGATTCTTGATGAGCCTACCAATGACCTTGATATAACTACATTATCGATTCTTGAAGATTATCTTGATTTTTTTGAAGGAATAGTGATAACGGTAAGTCACGACAGGTATTTTCTTGACAGAGTGGTAAGAAGGATATTTGCTTTTGAAGGGAATGGCAAGGTGACCCAGTATGAGGGCGGATACAGTGATTATCTTCTGAAATCAGGCGGACAGACCAGTAATGATACTGCTTACAGCATTTCAAAGCCTATGGATGAAGAGAGTGTGAATGCAGCGGCAAAAAAGACAGCAGAAAATATTGCCGCGTGGAAAACTCATGAAAAGAAGTTAAAAATGACCTATAAGGAGCAGCGTGAGTTTGAAACGATTGATTCCGACATTGAAAAGCTCAATAAAAAACTGGAAGACCTTGAAGAGGACATGGATAAGTATGCAACAGATGCCAGTAAACTTGCAGAAATTTCAAAAGAAATGGAAAATACAAGACAGGCTTTGGAAGAAAAGGAAGAGAGGTGGCTTTATCTGACTGAACTTGCAGAAAAGATTGAGTCACAGTAAGGGGGAAATATGACTTCGGTTGCTATTAAGATAGTTGCTATTGTGATAATGCTTATCGATCATATAGCGGCGGGATTGGGAGATAATCCTTCACCACTTATATATGGAAATACTTACAGCATTATGAGAGAGATAGGGCGTACGGCCTTTCCATTGTTTGCTTTTTTGATAACAGAGGGGTTTGTACATACTAGAAACAAAAAAAATTATTTTTTAAGACTGCTTGCATTTGCAGCTATATCAGAATTTCCGTATGATTATATTTTTAACTGGTATAGCGATTACAGTCCAAATTCCGGACCTGCGTTTGATGCAGGACAGAATGTATTCTTTACATTAGCGATAGGTCTTTTAACTCTTATCATAAATGACAGGATAATGAACATGTCGCTTGAAAAGGAGAAAGCCGCAAGAGTAGCTACTGCTCTTTTACAGCTTGGCGTGATCCTTGCTATGTGCACTCTTGCAGACCTTCTTGCTACTGATTATGGCAGCGATGGAATCCTTCTCATTGTAATGATCTGGTATATCGGTATGTTTGGCAAGCTTTCGGCTTCCGACAAGACAGATTCATTTATGACTGAAAAGATCCGCTTTGCGTATAGTGCGGCGGCAATAGCAATGTGGCTTGTTTTTTATGATATAAAGAATGGCGGTTATATGAATGAAAGTTATGGCATTGCCGCGTCTTTATTGATCTTGTGCTATAATGGAAAAAAAGGAACAGCAGTTTTACCAAAATGGTTTTTCTATGTTTTTTATCCGGTTCATCTGCTGATGATCGGAGCCATTGAGCATTATTGCATAAGTGGAAGTCTATTGTAGGCAATATGGAACTTTTCGTTCATCGTATTGCTTTACAATGCGTCAATTATGGTTGAAATGGCAGAGGAGACAAACGGATGAACGATGCATACAAAAGTTATTCGGCGCAGGGAATAAGACCTCAGGCTGTGATATTTGACCTTACAAAGGAGAGCGAAGCCATGCCTTTTGCCGAGGATTTCGCAGAAGGTTTGAAAAAGTCGGAACTTAAAGTGGTGGATGCTGCTGCAAGAGAGAGAGATACCATTACTGAAAGGTTTAAGGTTCTTGCAGGCAAAATGCTTGCTCCGGCATTTAATTGTGTTGTTATTACGGACAGGGATGACGGGGTGAATGGAGCACTTACTGCCGGCATGGTTGTCATTGGCTTCAAGAACAGGACAATGAGAGAGAAGCTTGGCAAGGCAGATATGGTCCTTACATCCTTTGAAGGATTGGACGAACATGTAGTATATCAAGTATTTGCCCATGCAAGGAAGATACCCTTGTGAAATAACTGAGACTGATAGATTTCTTATAAGAGAATTGGGCGTAGGTGATGTGGATGCCTATATAAATCTTACGGAAGAAGAGCACGCAAAAGTATTTATACCTGAATTTAGATCTCCTATTGAGGAGAAAAGAGAAAGGATACTTGATCACATAAGATATTCCTACTCCTTTTATGAATGCGGAATATGGGGAATATTTTCAAAAAAACAAAAAAATTTACTGGTTGGAATCGTTGAAATAACTATACCGTCGGATGAGATAACTGCAAAGATTTCAGAAGATCGGAAATTACTTATGTATGAACTTGGTTTTGTCACAGAAAAAGATTATCTTGGAAAAGGTATTGCAAGAGAGGCAGGAAAGGCTGCTATAGAGTATGCTTTTGATTATCTTGGAGCTGACGGCATGATCATAAGTCTTTTAAATGAAAATAAATGGGCGGTCAATACAGCAAGGGCTCTTCATTTTAACCGCCTTGCAGATGATTTGTATGTGTTAGTCAAGGATAAGCACTGAATGTAAAGAAAGGGAGCACAAAAAATGAGTAATATACCAAAAGATCCGGTTATGTTTGTAAGTTTCGTAAATACACAGTTAAGGGATTTTTATCCAAATCTTGAGGATTTTTGCAAATCAAGCGGAATGGATGAATCATCAGCCATAAAAAAAGCCGGTGAAGCGGGCTATGAGTATGATGCCAAGCTTAACAGATTTGTCTGATATCTGTTAAATTTTTTGACCCTGACATCATATTATGATACACTGAATATGTGTATAGAAAAAACAGATGATATGCGACTGTTCAGTAAAATTAACAATTTTATACTAAGCGAAGAAAATAATTGCGGATAGAGCTTGCTCTACCCAGCAATATTTCTCGGCGACGTTTATCGTAAATGAAATTATTTATTTCGTTTACGATAACTATATCAGTTGTGATCATAACATATCAAAGATAAAGAGGAAGATAAATGTCATACATTATTCTATGCGATAGCTGCGCAGACCTTACACCGGAACTTAAGGCAAATAAAAATGTCGTTTCGATACCGCTCACGATCACTGTAGATGACAAGGAAATTATTGATGATGCAACTTTTGATCAGGCGGACTTTCTGGCAAGAATGAAGGCAAGCAAGGAAGTACCTAAATCTTCATGTCCTGCACCTGATGAATACCTTAAGCATTTCGACGAGGCTGATGAGGTATATGCTGTAACTTTGTCGGGAAATCTTTCGGGTTCCTACGGTTCTGCAAAAGTTGCAGCTGATATGTATGAAGAGGAGAATCCTTCAAAGAAAGTACATATATTTGATTCATGTTCAGCGTGTGCAGGCGAAACTCTTCTTGTACTCAAGATCATCGAACTTAAGGAAGCAGGTGCCTCATTTGAGGAAGTCGTAGAAAAGGTAACAGAATACAGAGATATAAAGAAGACAAAGTTTGTTCTGGAATCGCTTGAATCACTCAGAAAAAACGGAAGGCTTACGGGTATAAAGGCTGTTATTGCCGAAGCTTTAAATATAAAGCCTGTTATGGCAGGCACAGTGGAGGGCAATATTGAAAAGCTTGGCCAGGCAAGAGGCATAGATAAGGCAGTGGCTTTAATGATCTCTTATGTTGAAAAGGATGTTACTGATCCAGAGAATAGAATCCTTGGCATTTCTCACTGTAACTGTTATGAAAGAGCAGTTGCAACTCGTGATGAGCTTATGAAGAGGATTCCTTTCAAGGACAGCTTTATAGTCGATACCGCCGGCATCAGTTCGCTCTATGCCAATGATGGTGGATTAGTAGTGGTATATTAACTGTCTGTTTGCAGCGAGTAGACAATTATTTCTGTATTGCAGCATAGCTGTAATACTTGGCACACTCGTTGCAAAGCAGCAAGTGCACATTGGAGAAACAAATGAGAAAAACAAAAATAATAGCAACAATAGGTCCTGCAAGTGAAAATCCGGAAATATTAAAGGAACTTTTTCTTGCCGGAGTAAATGTAGCACGTCTTAATTTTTCACATGGTTCTTACGAAGAACATGGCGCGCGAGTTAAGAATATCAAAAAGCTCAGAAATGAACTTAAGATGCCAATAGCTATCATGCTTGATACCAAGGGTCCTGAGTACAGAATAGGTACTTTTAAGGAAGGCAGTTATGAGCTTAAGGACGGTGACAGTTTTACCTTTACGACAAAGGATGTAGAAGGCGATAATACAAAGGTTTCGGTCAGCTATAAGGGACTTTCAAAGGAACTTGAGGTAGGAGATACTATACTTGTAAATAACGGACTTGTTATTTTTAAGGTTGATGATATCAAAGGCGACGAAATTCATACCACAGTTCAGGCAGGAGGTGTCATTTCCGACAAGAAGAGTATGGCTTTTCCTGGAAAGCACATAAAGCAGACCTATCTTTCGGAAAGGGACAAGAACGATCTTCTTTTTGGAATTGAAAATGATATTGATTTTGTTGCCTGCTCCTTTGTATCAGTCAAGCAGGATCTTATTGATGTGCGTGAGTTCCTCGATGCACATGGCGGTCAGAGGATAGAACTCATAGCGAAGATAGAGAATCAGTCAGGTGTTGATAATATAGATGATATCTGTACAGCCTGCGATGGCATCATGGTAGCACGAGGTGATATGGGTGTTGAAATACCTTTTGAAAAACTTCCGGCTATACAGAAACATCTTATTACAAAGTGTAGACTTTTGGGAAAGCGTGTTATTACTGCTACCGAAATGCTTGAATCAATGATCCATAACCCTCGTCCTACAAGGGCAGAAGCAAGTGACGTTGCCAATGCAGTATATGATGGCTCAAGTGCGGTAATGCTTTCTGGCGAAACGGCAGCAGGAAAGTATCCTGTTGAAGCTGTAAAGGCTATGGCAAGCATTGCCGAAGCAACAGAAAGTAATATAAATTATAAGAAGCGTTTCCATAACACAGACTTTATCATAAAGAATACAGTTGATGCTATTTCTCATGCTACATGTCAGATGGCTATTGATATCCATGCCAAGGTAATAGTTGCATGTACTTTATCAGGAAGAACTGCGAGAATGGTTTCAAGATTCAGAGGTCCGGTTGATATAATAGGCATGACATCAGATGAGGTTACATGGAGAAGACTTTCACTTTCATGGGGCGTTACTCCTTGCATGTGCGAGCAGTATCCATCAAGTGATGTTCTCTTTTATCAGGCAAAGAAGACAGCAGAAGAAGTTATGAAACTTACATCAGGTGATAAGCTTGTTATTACAGGAGGCATCCCGAACGGAGAATCAGGCAATACAAACCTTATCAAAGTCGAAGAAGAAAAATAAGGGTAACTGATTAAAAGGGATAGTGGTATTCACTATCCCTTTTTAATCGCCACAAAAAAAAGAAGCATGCAATCATGCTTCTTTTTAAGCTACTGACCGGACTTGAACCGGTGACCTGCTGATTACGAATCAGCTGCTCTACCAACTGAGCCACAGTAGCACTTGTTCACAACTCACACATTATACACCTTTTTAAATAAAATGTAAATACCTTTTTACATTAACACAACTTATATGTTCCTAAACTTATATTTATTTTTCTAATATATTTTAGCGTGGTATACTTAGAGCATGGAAATCAGTAATGGAGACAAGGTTTGAAACAGAATTTCAAACTTGCATTGGTGCCGCGGCAGGCACGACACCGATGTGTTTCATGCCTGCGGTAAGGTATAAGCAATGAATAAAGTCAGAAGAATATATTCCGAGAAAAAGGAAGCTTATGCAGTTAAAGCAAAGGAACTTGTTGCAGAGCTTTCGTCATATCTTGGACTTGAAAATATAAAAAGTATACGTCTGCTTGTAAGATATGATGTTGAAAATGTATCAGATGCCACATTTGAGAAGGCTAAGAGGGTTGTTTTTTCTGAACCTCCTGTTGATGATATTTACGAAGAAACTTTTCCTGTGGATGAGGGAGATAAGGTTTTTTCTGTAGAATACCTTCCGGGGCAGTTTGATCAGAGGGCAGACAGCGCGGCTCAGTGCGTCAAGCTTTTGAACGAGACAGAGGAACCAGTAATAAAGAGTGCTACAACTTACGTTATAAAAGGGAATCTTTGTGAAGAAGATCTTGAAAAGATAAAGGAATATGTCATTAATCCTGTTGACTCAAGAATCGCAGCAGAGAAAAAGCCTGAAACACTCGAGACATTTTTTGCAAAACCGGAAAAGGTTTCTTACTTTGATGGTTTCAGAGCTATGGATGAGAGCGAGTTAAAGAAGCTTTATTTTTCACTCAATCTTGCCATGAGCTTTGAGGATTTTAAATTTATACAGGCATATTTCAACAAAGATGAAGATCGTGATCCAAGCATGACAGAGATAAGGATGCTTGACACATACTGGTCAGATCACTGCCGTCATACTACATTTCTTACAGAATTGAAAAATGTTTCCTTTGAGGAGAGTTCTTATGCAGAACCGATAAAGAAAAGCTGGGAGAAGTATTGCGAGGTTCACAAGGAACTTTCAAAGGGACGCCCTGATAAATATATTTCTCTTATGGACATTGCTCTTGCAGGTATGAAGAAGCTTTCAAAGGACGGCAAGCTCCTTGACATGGAGAAGTCTGATGAAATAAATGCCTGCTCTATAGTTGTACCGGTTACAGAAACCCTTCCTGACGGAAGTCAATATACTGAGGAATGGCTTGTTTTCTTTAAAAATGAGACACACAACCATCCGACAGAGATAGAGCCTTTTGGTGGTGCTGCAACCTGTCTTGGCGGCGCGATAAGAGATCCTCTTTCAGGTCGTGGCTATGTATATCAGGCAATGAGGGTTACAGGAGCAGCCGATCCAACAACTCCTATGGCAGAGACTCTTAAGGGAAAGCTTCCACAGCGTAAGATAGTTACCGGTGCGGCAAGAGGCTACAGCTCTTACGGAAACCAGATAGGTCTTGCTACAGGTCTTGTAGATGAGATATATCATCCGGATTATGTTGCCAAGCGTCTTGAGATAGGTGCTGTTATGGGAGCAGCAAGAAGAAAGAATGTTATCCGTATGGATTCTGATCCGGGCGACCAGATAATCCTTCTTGGCGGAAGAACAGGAAGAGACGGTATCGGCGGAGCAACCGGTTCTTCAAAGAGCCATACTACAAAGTCGATCGATACCTGCGGTGCAGAGGTTCAGAAAGGTAACGCTCCTACAGAACGCAAGATTCAGCGTCTGTTTAAAAGACCTGAGGTTACAAAACTTATAAAGAAGTGCAATGACTTTGGTGCAGGTGGTGTAAGTGTTGCTATAGGTGAGCTTGCAGACGGACTTCATATTTATCTTGACAGAGTACCGAAGAAGTATGCCGGTCTTGATGGAACAGAGATTGCTATATCTGAGTCTCAGGAACGTATGGCAATAGTGGTTTCTCCTGAAAATGTTGACAAAATGCTTGAATATGCAGCTGAGGAAAACCTCGAGGCTGTTGTCGCAGCAGAAGTGACAGAAGAACCACGCCTTGTTATGGAATGGAACGGTGATGAAATAGTAAATATTTCGAGAGACTTCCTCAACACAAACGGAGCACATCAGGAGACAGATGCTTTTGTTGAAACACCGGAGTCGGATTATTTCAACAAAGGTTACAGAAAAGAAAGAAAGTCTTATGGCAGCACAAAGGAAGAATGGCTTGATATGCTTTCAGATCTGAATGTCTGCGGTAAGAGGGGACTTTCTGAAATGTTCGATTCTTCTATCGGCGCAGCGACAGTTACAATGCCTTTCGGCGGAAAGTACGAGGAGACTCCAAACCAGACAATGATCGCAAAGCTTCCGATGGACAATGGGGACAGTGATACAGTAACTATGATGAGCTACGGCTTTGATCCATATATTTCAAAGTGGAGTCCTTATCATGGAGCTGTTTATTCGGTTCTTAATTCCGCAGCAAAGATCGTGGCAGCTGGCGGAAGTCTCGATAACATACATTTCACCTTCCAGGAATATTTTGGACATCCTGGAAATGAGGCATCAAGATGGGGCAAGCCCCTTGCAGCGCTTCTTGGAGCATTTGAAGCTCAGATGCAGCTTGGTCTTGCTTCTATCGGCGGCAAGGACAGCATGTCCGGAACATTCAATGACATAGATGTTCCTCCTACACTTGTTTCTTTTGCAGTTGATGTTGCAACACTTGACAATGTTATAAGTGATGAATTCAAAAAAGCCGGAAATAAGATCGTTCTTATAGAAAATAAGCTTGATGACAAGAATCTCCCTGATTATGACGCTTTCAAAGAGACAATGCACAAGGTATCAGAACTTATTGAAAATAAGGCAATCGTTTCTGCTTTTGTGCCGGGACGTTTCGGTGTGGCTGAAGCAGTGAGCAAGATGGCATTCGGAAATCATTTTGGTGTAAGAATGGATCCTTCACTTTCGGAAGAAAAATATTTTGCACCATGCTTTGCAGGAATTGTCTGTGAAGTTCCGGTTGAAATGCTTCGCGAGGTGCTTTCTTCAGAAGTTCAGGCAACCTTTATTGGTGAGGTTACAGATGACGGTGTATTTACACTTGCAAATGATACCTTTACCACAAAGGAGGCTATGAAGGTATGGAGAGACAGGCTTGAAAGTGTATATCCTACAAGAAGCGAAATTTCTAAAAAGGATATAACATCGGCTGTTTTTGATGCAGATACAAAATATTCGTCAAAGATAAAAGTCGCAAAGCCAAGAGTATTTATACCTGTATTTCCGGGTACAAACTGCGAGTATGATGCGGCAAAAGCATTTGAGAGAGCAGGAGCTAGGGCAGAGACAATTGTATTTAAAAACAGAAACGAGGCTGATATAAAAGATTCAGCAGATGCTTTTGTAAAGGCTATTGAGAATGCACAGATGCTTATGTTCCCGGGTGGCTTTTCAGCCGGAGATGAGCCGGATGGTTCTGCAAAATTTATTGCGTCTGTAATGAGAAACCCAAAGATTGCGGATGCGGTTCAGGGACTCCTTGACAGAGATGGTCTTATTCTTGGTATATGCAACGGTTTTCAGGCACTTATAAAGCTTGGACTTGTACCGTTCGGAAAGATAACGGATATAACCGAGGATGTGCCGACACTTACCACGAATTCGATCGGCCGTCATATTTCAAGAAGCGTATATACTAAAGTCGTATCCAATAAATCTCCTTGGCTTACAAAGTGTGAGCTTGGCGGAGTTTATACTGTACCTGCATCACATGGCGAAGGAAGATTTGTTGCAAATGATGAATGGCTTAAGAAGTTATCCGACAACGGACAGATTGCTTTCCAGTATGTTGATGCAGATGGAAATCCTACAATGGATGAAGATTTCAACCCGAATGGTTCCTACTGGGCTATCGAAGGCATAACAGATCCGACAGGACATGTTCTTGGCAAGATGGCACATTCAGAAAGAATCGGCAGAGGCGTTGCTATAAATGTCACCGGAGAACAGGATGAAAAGATATTTGAAAGCGGTGTAGCTTATTTTACTGAATAAAATCATAGGATTGCCTGCAGGAGACTGCAGGCAATTTAACTTTAGTCCACAGCTCTTTACTGTTTATATGATTTATGATAAAATTGAGACGATTAGATTAGTGCATCTAATAAACGTAATGAACATAAAGAGGTCGTGAAAGTGAATAATGTTGATATAAACTATGAGCTTTATAAAGTTTTTTATCATGTTGCGAAGACTCTGAGTTTTTCAGAGGCTTCAAAGGAACTGTTCATCTCTCAGTCAGCAGTAAGTCAGTCAATAAAGGTACTTGAAAAAAGACTTGGAGAAAAGCTGTTCAAAAGATCCACAAAGAAGGTCAGTCTTACAAAAGAAGGGGAGATTCTTTTCAGTCATATTGAGCCGGCGGTCAATCTGATAAGCCTTGGCGAAGAGCAGATAATGGAAAGTCAGTCGCTAAATGGCGGGCAGCTGCGCATAGCATCAAGTGATACAATATGCAGATATATTCTCAAACCTTATCTTAGGGAATTTCATAGAAAATATCCTAATGTACATATTAAGGTGATAAATGGCACAAGTCTTGCATGTGTGGATTATCTTAAAGAAAACAAGGTTGATCTTATAGTTGTAAATACACCTAATTCAGCCCTTGCATCAGTAAATCATATAGAAGATCTCTTTGACTTTAGAGACGTTTTTATAGCAGGAAGGGAATCATTTCCGGAATTGATGCAGGACAAGATATCTCTTTCAAGGATCATAAAGTATCCGGTTATGATGCTTGATAAGGAATCAGCAACAACAGAATTTATGCACCAGTTTTTTCTTAACAATCAGCTTGAACTGGTGCCGGAGATAGAACTTGCAAGCAATGATCTGCTTATTGACCTTGCAAAGATCGGTCTTGGTGTTGCCTGTGTTCCAGACTATTGTATATCAGAAGATGATCCGGAATTATTCGTAATACATTCGGACAGAACATTTCCTATGCGCGGTATAGCGGCTGCCTACGACGATATGAAGCCACTGTCACCGGCAGCGGAAAATTTCCTTCATCTTCTTTCAGAGGATTATAAAAGATGAGCTTTAGCAGGCAGGATATTTCAAAAAAAAGAAAAAGATATAAGTCACTTCCGCAAAAACTTACAAGTAAAACAGCAGTCTGGTTAGTCAGACTGCTTCTTGTCGTAATCGTAGCAAGTGTGATACTGGGCGGGTACTTTGTTTTTGGTACGGTTCGTGGGATACTAGATAAAGCACCATCGATAAATGAGATAAATGTTGTGCCTACAGGCTACCAGACTACAGTATACGATGTAAACGGTAAGAAGCTTAATACTGTGGTAGGAGCGGGGGCAAATCGCATTTATAAAACTTTGGATCAGATTCCTTTTGCAGTTCAGAAAGCATTTATCGCGATTGAAGATGAACGTTTCTATGAACATACCGGAGTGGATATACAGGGTATCTTCAGAGCTGGTTTTAAAATGGTGCTTTCAGGCGGCGAGGATGCACAGGGCGCCAGTACGATAACGCAGCAGCTTCTTAAAAATCAGGTTTTTTCGGGCGGTGAAGAAGGTACAAAGATAGCAAAAGTCGAAAGAAAGATTCAGGAGCAGTTTCTTGCGATCCAACTTGAAGGAAAATATTCAAAGGACCAGATTCTTGAATACTATCTTAATACGATAAATCTCGGACAAAATACACTCGGAGTTGAAACGGCTTCACAAAGGTATTTTGGCAAAAGTGTCAGTGAGATCACTATTTCAGAAGCGGCAGTAATTGCTGCTATCACTAAAAACCCTACAAACAACAATCCTATCACGAATCCGGAAAGAAATGGGGACCGTCGTGCAGAGATTCTCAAAAAAATGAAGGAGCAGGGTTATATAAGTGATGCAGAGTACACTGATGCTGTAAACGATGATGTTTATGCCCGTATTCAGGCTGTAAATACCGAGATAACAGAGTCAAACAACGTCTATTCATATTATGTTGATGCGACGATACAGCAGGTGGTAAAGGATCTTTGTGATAAGAAGGGCTATACAACAGCTCAGGCGTATAATCTTCTTAATTCAGGAGGTCTTTCGATATATACATATCAGGATCCGGTAATACAGAAGATATGTAATAAAAATGTTGCCAATAAGGATTTTTATGCATCAGTTCCGCAGAAATGGCAGCTTACCTATGCACTTTCTGTGCAAAAGAAGGATGGAAAGACGATAAACTATTCTGAGGGCAGTATCCAGAATATGTTCGGACTTTCAAATATGCTTTTTAATAAAAAGAGTGATGCCAAACCTTATATCGAAAAATTCAAGAAAAAGATCATGGGTAAAAAGGATGTTATCCTTGGTGAAAACATCAGTTACTCAATAGAACCGCAGATGTCCGTAACAGTAATGGAACAGAGTACAGGTGCCGTTCAGGCGGTTGTAGGAGGAAGAGGTAAAAAGACAGGAAATCTTACTCTCAACAGGGCAACAGACACAACAAGGCAGCCGGGCTCACTTTTTAAGGTACTTTCAACCTACCTGCCGGCTCTTGATATTGGTGGTGAGACCCTTGCAAGTGTGGGCGATGATTCCCTTTACTATTATGCTAATTCGGACAAGCAGGTACATAACTGGTGGGGAGACAGCTACGAGGGCCTTTCATCCTATAGACGTGGTATATACCGCTCAATGAATATAGTTACAGTAAAGGCACTTGAAAAGCTTGGTTTGCAGCCAGCTTTGGCTTATCTTGATTCACTTGGATTTACGACTATCACAGAAAATGATGCGAATCTTTCGCTTGCGCTCGGAGGACTTAGTCTGGGTGTTTCCAATCTTGAGATAACTGCTGCCTATGCGGCTATAGCAGACAAGGGTGTATATCATTCACCTATGTTCTATAGCAAGGTGCTTGACCATGACGGTAAAGTCATACTTGAAAATGAGCCGGTTACAAGACAGGTCATGAAGGATTCTACGGCATTTTTACTTACAGATGCCATGCATGATACCCTTACAAGACCGGATGCAACAGGTGCCAATGCTGCACTTGCCAACAGCCAGATGGGACAGGCGGCAAAGACCGGTTCTTCAACTGAATATAATGATATCTGGATCTCAGGTTATACGCCATACTATACATGTACAGTTTGGTCTGGCTTTGACAACAATGGAAGCCAGTCAAATTATTCTTTGTATCATCTGAAGATATGGAAAGCTATAATGGATGATATAAATACAAAGAAAAAACTGAAAACAAAGCATTTTAAAAAGCCTAAGGATATCACAACAGCAGCAATCTGTACAAAGTGCGGCAAGCTTGCTGTAAAAGGTCTTTGTGATCATGCAGAAGATGGAAATGATATAAAAACAGAATATTTTGCAGTAGGTACAGTTCCTACAGCAACCTGTACGTGTCATGTAAAAGTAAAGATATGTAAGGGATCCGGCAGGATAGCAAATGAGTATTGTCCAAAAGATCAGGTGGAAGAGAAGGTTCTCTTATATAAAAATGAATCTCTGACTCAGAAGGATTCTTCCGGTAAGGAAGTTGTGAGAAAGTGTAAGACAAAAGATACACCATATATCCTCACTCCTGAAATGAAGGGAAAAGTATGTAAGGTACATGGACCTGAAACAGCATCCGAAGAAGAAAGTGGTGGCGAGGACGATACAGAGAAGGAAGAGCAGACCTTAAAGCCGGAATCGGAGTATGAGGAATGATGAATGATTACAGAACTGTAATAGAAGAGGGAACAGGCGAGATTGAAGTCAAGAAATCCCGTTTTCTTTCGGTATTATGCCACGTTTCATCAACAGATGAGGCAGAGGAAGTCCTTAAAAATAATAAAAAGAAGTATTATGATGCCTCCCATAGCTGTTCTGCTTATATCTTAAATTCAGATGCAGGGGTTCGCCATTCAAGTGATGATGGCGAACCTTCAGGGACAGCAGGGAAACCTATTTTAGATGTTCTGTCAGGAGCCGGGCTTTCAGACTCTATGATTATAGTAACAAGATATTTTGGAGGGACACTGCTTGGAACCGGCGGACTTGTAAGAGCTTATTCTGCGGCAGCAGCAAAGGCAATTGAAAATGCGGTTGTGGTAGACGTGAAAAGTGCCATTTTGACAAAGTTTTCCCTTGATTATACCTTGTTTCCTAAACTTGACCATATTGCGAAAGAGAATGATATAGATATTGCTTCTGTGGAATATCTTGATGTTGTAAATGTAAGCCTTTTGATAGGAAATCGGGATGAGGACAGGTTTTACAAGGAACTTACAGAGGCAACCGCTGGCAGGGTGACGCAGGAGGCGGTTAAAAGCAGAAAAGAATGTGTGTATTATATGAAAGACCTCTCTCCGGTCTTTCTATAGAAAAGGAATTTAGATGAAGTCATTTCAGGTTGAAAATGTCAGGGAGTTTATGCAAAAACTTCTCATGGAAAACGTTTTTGATAATTTTTTGATTGTTTCTTTCAGCATTGATAAGGACATGAGTGTTATCATAGATGGTGAGAGAAATAAAACCTGGTATGATACAGATAGCAAAGATATGCCCTTTTATCTTACGTGGAAAGAAGTAAGGGATACGGTAGCTTTTCTTATCAAAGGCAAGAGATCGCCGCTTCGTATGAAGGCTGTGTTTAGACTGTCAAAAGAAAATACAGAAAAGTTACTTTTAAATGTAGAAAATAATGGCAATACTTCTGCGGCTGATACCGCCTTTTGCTGGAACATGCGATTTGAGGAAGGGACGCTTATCATAACTACCGGAGTTTCTTCAAATGATTTCAGGCTCATACCTGTTTTGAACGAAATCTGGGATAAGGATATTCTCATTTTTCTAAAACACTTTGGCATAGTCTGTCTTGAAAACAGATAGTGGGCTATACTTAAACATAAACCCGTTTTCGTTGGTGTCGCTGCAGGCACGACACCGATGAGCACCATGCCTGCGGTAAGGTAGAGGATAATGAAAGTATTAGTTACAGGTGGAGCAGGCTATATAGGAAGCCATACATGTGTAGAACTTCTTAATGCCGGACATGAAGTAGTTGTATTTGATAACCTTTATAATTCAAGTAAAGAGGCTATCAATAGAGTGGAAAAAATCACAGGCAAAAAGGTGCGTTTCTATGAGGCGGATATGCTTGACAGAAAGGCAATGGATCAGATCTTCGAAGAAAATAAGATAGATGCAGTTATCCATTTTGCCGGATATAAGGCAGTAGGCGAGTCTGTTCATAAGCCGCTCGAATATTACCACAATAATCTTACAGGAACTCTTACTTTGTGCAGCTCAATGCAGGCTCATGGGGTTAAAAATATAATCTTTTCTTCATCAGCAACGGTATATGGCAATCCGTCAAAGCTTCCTATTACAGAAGATCTTCCGCATGGCACAGCTTTTTCACCTTATGGTGCCACAAAGATGATGCAGGAACAGATGTTCAATGACTTCCATGTTGCAGATCCTGATTTCAGCGTTATCCTTCTCAGATATTTCAACCCTATCGGCGCGCATGAGTCTGGGCTTATCGGTGAGGACCCTAAGGGTATACCAAACAACCTTGTTCCTTATATCGCTCAGGTTGCAGTTGGAAAGTTATCTAAACTCGGAATATTTGGAAATGATTATCCGACAAAGGATGGTACCTGTATCAGGGATTATATACATGTAGTCGATCTTGCAAGAGGTCATGTTCTTGCACTTAAGAAATTTGAAGAAAAGCCGGATGTGCGCATTTATAATCTCGGTACAGGCGATGGGTATTCTGTTCTCGATGTTTTCCATGCATTTGAAAAGGCTTGTGGCAAGGAGCTTCCATTTGAATTCAAGCCACGCAGAAATGGAGATATTCCGGAATGCTATTGCAATCCTACTAAGGCTTTTAAAGAGCTTGGTTTCAAGGCTCAATATGGCATAGAGAAGATGTGTGAAGACTCATGGAGATGGCAGTCTTCAAATCCGAACGGATACAGAGAGGCATAACAGATAGAAAAAAGAAACCGTTAAATGCGGTTTCTTTTTTTATGGAACAGAAGTTAATAAAAACTTTAGCACTCAAATCAAACGAGTGCTAACAAAATTATTGACATTTCTACCTGAAGAGATTACAATGTGATTGTATCAAGTAAAAAAATATGTTGTACGCAATGTAAAAAGGAAGTGTTTAAATGAGTTCGGAAAAGGGATCTTTATCTATCACATCGGAGAATATTTTTCCGATAATCAAAAAATGGCTCTATTCAGATCATGATATCTTTCTTCGTGAGCTTGTTTCTAATGGCACTGACGCTATAACAAAATTAAAAAAGTTAGAGGGTGTTGGTGAGTGGACAGCTCCGGAGGAAAATCATTATAAGGTTGATGTTATAACTGACAGCGAAGCCAAGACTCTTACCATTATAGATAATGGTATCGGTATGACAGCTGATGAAGTTAAAAAGTATATCAACCAGATTGCTTTTTCAGGAGCTAAAAGCTTTTTGGAAAAATATAAGGACAAGTCTGACAGTGAACAGATTATAGGTCATTTTGGACTTGGGTTCTATTCAGCATTCATGGTAGCAGACAGGGTTACTATCGATACACTTTCATATATTGAGGGTTCAACACCAGTTCACTGGTCAAGTGAAGGCGGCATCGACTATGAAATGGAAGATGGCGACCGTACAGAGCGTGGGACCAAGATAACCCTTTATTTAAATGACGAGTCCTACGAATTTTCAAATGAATATAGAGTCAAAGAAATCCTTGAAAAGTATTGCTCATTTATGCCTGTTGAAATATATTACACAAGCATGGATGAAGAACGTAAAAAGGCAAAGGAGCAGGATAAGGTAGTAGATGCACCTGCTGATGATGCAAATAAGGACGGTGCAGGCAAGGAAGAGGCAAAGAAGGAAGAAGCACCAAAGCCTGTAAATGAGATTCATCCTCTTTGGACAAAGAGAGCAGCAGATGTCAAAGATGATGAGTACAAGGAATTTTATCGTAAAGTATTCAGAGATTACAAGGAACCTCTTTTTTGGATACACCTCAATATGGATTATCCTTTCAACCTTAAGGGAATCCTTTATTTCCCAAAGATCAATTCAGAATATGATGCAGTCGAGGGAACAATAAAGCTTTATAACAACCAGGTATTTATCGCAGATAATATCAAAGAAGTTATACCTGAGTATCTTCTTCTCTTAAAGGGAGTTATAGATTGTCCTGATCTTCCTCTTAACGTATCAAGAAGCGCTCTCCAGAACGATGGCTTTGTTAAGAAGATATCAGATTATATTACCAAAAAGGTAGCTGAAAAGTTATCGGGCCTTTGCAAAACAGACAGAGAAAATTATGAGAAGTACTGGGATGACATCTCTCCATTCATCAAGTATGGTATATTAAGAGACGAAAAGTTTGCTGATAAGATGAAGGACTACGTTCTTTTCAAGGATCTTAATGATAAATACGTTACCCTTAAGGACTATGTGGACAGCATAAAGCCTGCTGAAGAAAAGACAGAGGATGCCGGTACTGCTGAAAAGCAGGAAGAGTCTACTGAGACTGCCGATAATAAAGATGAAAATAAGGATTTGGCAGAGGAAAAGCCTAAGACCACAGTATATTATGTAACAGATCCTGTCGCACAGAGTCAGTATATCAATCTTTTCAAGGAAAATAAGCTTAATGCGGTTATGCTTACAACCAAGATTGATGCACCTTTCATCGGTCGTCTTGAAGGAACTCATGAAGACCTCAAATTTATGAGAATAGACGCAGATGTAAATGAAGCTGTAAAGGCAGACGGGGACGATGAAAGCCTTAAGAAGCTTACAGATGAACTTGCAGAACTCTTCAAGAAGCAACTTAACAAAGAAAAGCTTACAGTAAAGGTAGAAAATTTTAAGGATGACAGCGTTTCATCAATGATCACAGTTTCAGAGGAATCACGTCGTATGCAGGATATGATGAGATCATACAATCTTGGCGGTAGCGACATGGATTCAATGACGGATGAAACTCTCATTCTTAATGCCAACAATGAGCTTGTTAAGTATATCGATGAACATAAAGATGATAATGATGCCAATATAAAGATATTCTGTGAGCAGCTTTATGATCTTGCATCTATAGCCAACAGACCATTAAAGGCAGAAGCTATGACAGCTTTTATTAAAAGAAGTAATGAAATTCTTAAGCTTTTAGCAAAGAAGTGATGTTTTATTACGATTTACGTGATTTTAGACTTGCATTATTTTAAAATTACTGTAAAATAGAGAACGGCGTGTATATACGCCGTTCTTTTTGTGTCTTATGACAGGATACTGTAAAAATTTTTTTATAAAGGAGATTAAATGATCCAGGCAAGCAATATAACACTCAGACTTGGCAAGAGAGTACTGTTTGAAAATGTAAATATTAAGTTTACAGAGGGCAACTGTTATGGTCTTATCGGTGCCAATGGTACCGGAAAATCAACTTTCCTCCGTATTCTTTCAGGTCAGCTTGAACCTACAAGCGGCGAAATCGTTATTACACCGGGACAGAGATTGTCATTCCTTGAACAGGATCATTTCAAATATGATTCTTATACTGTACTTGATACTGTCATAATGGGGAATAAGAGACTTTATGACATTATGAAGGAAAAGGATGCTCTTTATGCCAAAGAAGATTTCAGTGATGAAGACGGAATAAAGGCAAGTGAACTTGAGAGTGAATTTGCCAACATGAACGGCTGGGAAGCAGAGGCGGATGCTGAATCACTTCTTAATGGTCTTGGAATAGAGACAGAGCTTCACTATAAGCTTATGAGCGAGATTGATGCTAATCTTAAGGTTAAGGTCCTTCTTGCAAAGGCCCTCTTTGGTAATCCGGATATACTTCTTCTTGATGAGCCTACCAACCATTTGGATATGGACGCTATACAGTGGCTTGAAGAATTTCTTATCAACTTTGACAATACTGTGATCGTTGTTTCACACGACAGATACTTCCTTAATAAAGTCTGCACATTTACCGCAGATATTGATTATGGTAAAATTCAGCTTTATGCAGGAAATTATGACTTCTGGTATGAATCAAGTCAGCTTATGGTCCGCCAGATGAAAGAGGCGAATAAGAAGAAGGAAGAGAAGATAAAGGAACTTCAGGAATTCATCAGAAGGTTCTCTGCCAACGCAAGTAAGTCAAAGCAGGCTACTTCAAGAAAGAGAGCACTTGAAAAGATTGAACTTGATGATATTAAGCCAAGTAGCCGTAAGTATCCTTTCATAGATTTCCGTCCTTCACGCGATATTGGAAATGAAGTGCTTACTGTAAGTCATATTTCAAAGACAATAGACGGAGAAAAGGTTCTTAACGATGTATCCTTTATCCTTGGAAGAGAAGATAAGGTTGCGTTCGTAGGCCCTGATGCCAAGGGCATTTCCGCACTTTTTGCCATACTTGCAGGCGAGATGGAGCCGGATGAAGGCGACTATAAGTGGGGGGTTACCACTTCGCAGGCATATTTTCCAAAGGACAATACAAAGCTTTTTTCGGGTGATGAAAATATAACGGAATTTCTTATGCCTTTTTCACCAGAAAAAGATGTGACTTATGTAAGAGGATTCCTTGGAAGAATGCTCTTCCCTGGTGATGCTGGCGTTAAGAAAGTAAAGGTTCTCTCCGGTGGTGAGAAGGTGCGTGTTCTTCTTTCAAAGATGATGATTATGGCAAGCAATGTACTCTTACTTGATGAACCAACGAACCACCTTGATATGGAATCGATCACAGCACTTAATAACGGACTTATAAAATTCCCTGGTGTTATTCTTTTTACATCACAGGATCACCAGTTTATTCAGACTATAGCCAACAGAATAATAGAATTGACTCCAACAGGGCTTATTGATAAGATTGGAACTTACGATGAATATCTTGAGAGTGATGAAATGGCAAGAAAACGTCAGGTAATGAACTTCTCTGAAGAAGACCTTGAGGCAGATGATCTTACTGAAGATGAGAGTATCGAAAGGTAATGCGTTATTCAGAAATTTTTGATTAAGGGGGAAATCATGGTTCTTATAAATATTCTTGGATACTATTCAGAAGAAAAGGGAGGATATCTTCCTGCTACGGCAGGATTTGCTGTAATCTGGACTGCGATCATTATTTTGCTTATGCTTGGAGCCTTTGTGGTAAGCAGAAGAAACAGTGTCAGATTACAGACGACACAGCTTGTTTTCTGTGCTATGGCAATAGCACTTGCCGCAGTGACAAGTATGCTTAAGATATATCATTTTCCTTTTGGCGGGTCAATTACTCTGTTTTCAATGCTTTTTATTACGGCAGTCGGATACTGGTATGGAACCGGCATAGGTGTAATGACAGGGGTAGCATATGGTTTTATACAATTGATGATAGATCCACAGATATATTTTCCACTTCAGGTAATCGTTGACTATGTACTTGCATTTGGAGCGCTTGGATTGTCCGGAATATTTGCAAAGAGTAAAAATGGACTTGTGAAGGGGTATCTTGTCGGTGTTCTCGGGAGATATTTCTTTGCAGTTATTTCAGGAGCGCTTTTCTTTGGTGAATATGCGTGGGACGGCTGGGCCCCAATCCCATATTCGCTGGCATATAACGGAGCTTACATTGGAGCGGAGATGGCGCTTACGCTTGTGGTGCTTGCTATTCCTGCTGTTAGAAATGCATTTGATTATGTTAAAAGAAATGCATGCGTAGAACAGTCACATGCGTGACCTGTATTGAATCTTAGTATTAAAAAAACTCTGTATATTTTATACAGAGTTTTTTTATGCCCATTATTCGGTAATTATTACATATCTTTTTTTCTTTACACTTTTTCCTATGCAATCAACAAAAGTATATGTAAGTGTATATTTACCGGGAGTGTAGTAATCTATCTCACCGGTTATATCTACGTCATCAGTCTGATTCTTACCAACTGAATTTATAGCTTCAACGCCTTTAAGGAGATTGTAAGAACCCTGACCGTATTTTAATTTTAAACTTTTATTGATTGTTAAGGTTGGAGTAAGGTTGTTGTAAGGATTTTCAGGAGACCATCTGTCTGTAGGGTCCCAACCGCCTCCAAGAGCACGAACTATGTTGTCCGGCTTGCCGAGAGGACCGGGGTTAGCTTCATCGTCATAAAATGTTACTTTGGTGCCAGTTGGACAGTTAAGGTAAATCCATCTGGCATCTGCGACACAAAGTCTTATGCAGCCCATGGAACGCTTTTCACCTAACCTATCAAACTCGCCTTGCTCTACGTTGGAAGGATCTTTTGTCCAATATGGAACAGAGTGAAAAAGGATATGGTCAACTATCCTGCTTGCATATTGTGAATAGGTTCCGCCAAACATGAGACGCCAGCGATATTTTTCGCCTAATCTGTATGTGCCTAAAGGGGTGTCCTGTCCGCAGGACGCAAGCATCGCACGTATAGGCGTATATTTGTCGTCAACTTTTTTATAGGCAGTTACAACATTTTGCTTTCTGTTTACTTTTAAATAATAAGTAGTGCTGTCAGCAGCCTTTGCTGTGAGAGGACAGAGGAGCTGGATTACAAGGGACGCAATCAGCAACAGTATATGATATTTGATTTTTTTCATGTTATGACCTTGCAGCAGGCATAGTGCTCATCAGTGTCATGCCTGCAAAGACAGTGATGAAAGCTCTTTTTAAGCTTTATATTTGTGTAGAAAACTTTTAAGCAACAGTTAATAGATTAATATAGTAATGTGTCGGAATGTTGTCATTTTTATAAAGACTTCTTTACAGAATTGAGTATTCCTGTTAAACTGTGAAATGTTGTGATAATGATGATGCCAGTGTTGAAATATTGATGAGGGCAGTATACTGCATGTAAAATGCGCCTGCCTCCTACCATTTAGTCGGGGGCAAATGTTTTTGACTTCGACATCATTGTATCGTTAAATAATAACTGATAATAGTGAGGTTCTCATGGAATTTGATGTGATCATTCCTACCTATAAGCCGGGAGACGAATTAAAAAGACTGCTTCGTGGAATTGCTGAGCAAACTTGCAAGCCTTCCAAGGTGGTTATTATAAATACGGAAAAAAAGTTCTGGAACAGAAGTTTTGAACAGATTATTCCTGTTGAGGTTCATCATATAAAAAAGAAGGAATTTGATCATGGCGGCACAAGACGTATGGCAGCAGAACTGTTGGATTCTGAATGTTTTGTCTGCATGACACAGGACGCAAGACCTGCGGATAAGTATCTTTTTGAAAATCTGCTTAAGGACTTTTTAGATGAAAATATAGCGGCAGCATACGCAAGACAGATAACAGATGCGAATGCAGGTGATATAGAACGGCTTACAAGGAGATTTAATTATCCTGAAGAGAAACAGATAAAGAGTTCAAAGGATATTGAAAAACTTGGAATAAAAGCATGGTTCCTTTCTGATGTGTGTGCTGCATATAAGAAGAAGGCTTATCTTGAGACTGGAGGCTTCGTTAAAAGGACTGTATTCAATGAGGATATGCTGATGGCGGCAGCCCTTATGGACAGGGGATATAAAATAGCGTATGAACCAGAGGCGAGAGTCGTACATTATCATGAATATAGCGCAAGAGAACAGTTTCACAGAAATTTCGATTTAGGGGCTTCACATACAGAATATCATGATGTTTTTGGAAGAGTAAAAAGTGAATCTGAAGGAATCAGAATGATAAAAATGGTGACTTCACACCTTTTAAAAATAAAAAAGCCATGGCTTGTCTTTAAATTTTTATGGCAGAGTGCTGCGAAGTATGCCGGTTATAAAATGGGAAGAAATTATAGAAAGCTGCCTAAAAAGCTGGTTTACAAGGCTTGCTCCAATAAAGCGTATTTTAAGCAGGAATTTAAAGAGAGAATGAAGCATTGACAAAACAGTAAAAAGGAATTATCATAACCTTGTTAATTCTTACTAAATTACTAGGTTATGATCCGGAGGCTTTTCTTGAAAATATCAACAAAAGGAAGATATGGACTCAGAGCTGTTCTCGATCTTGCTATGTACGACATAGGGGAGGAGCCTGTGAGTCTTACTGAAATTGCAGACAGACAGCAGATTTCTGCAAACTACCTTGAACAGCTTATGAGCAAACTGAAAAAGGCAGATATAGTTAAAGGTGTTAGAGGAGCCCAGGGTGGGTATCACATGGCAAGACCCGCTTCAGAAATTTCAGTCGGCGAGATACTAAGAGCTCTCGAAGGAAATCTTGATCCGGTTGAGTGCGGGGAAATAACAGACAGCGGTTTTACGTGTTCGAGTGCAGAAACATGTGTTACGAAATTTGTTTGGAAAAAAATTTCAGATGCAATTAATGATGCAGTTGATCATCTTATGCTCTCAGAACTTGCAGATGAAGGACGGATTCTTGTTGAAGATGCAGGTAAAGAAGCAAATCTGGGTGGATGTTAGTCGGATTTGAAAGGAAAATGATGTCAGAAAAAGTAGTTGTCGGTCTGTCGGGCGGTGTGGATTCTTCTGTTGCGGCATATCTGCTTAAACAGCAGGGTTATGATGTTATAGGCGTTACAATGCAGGTTTGGAATTTCGATGATGCGCCTGACTGTGCTGCAAAGAGCTCTGTTGAAGATGCCAAAAAAGTTGCGTCGGCACTGAAAATCCCTTTTTATGTATTTGATTTTAAAAATGAGTTCAGAAAATACGTTGTGGATCGTTTTGCTGCACAGTATGCAAGCGGAAGAACACCAAATCCATGCCTTATCTGCAACAGATATGTAAAGTGGGAAGCGTTGCTTAACAGGGCAAATGCCTTGGGGGCAGAGTATGTTGCTACAGGGCATTATGCAAGGATAGACAGACTTGCGAACGGCAGATATTCCATAGTAAATTCGCTGACAGCAGCTAAAGATCAGACTTATGCTCTTTATAATCTTACCCAGGATCAGCTTGCTCATACTATACTTCCGATAGGAAAATTCGAGAAGACGAGAATAAGGGAGATAGCAGAGGAAGCAGCTCTTCCGGTAGCCGCAAAACCCGACAGTGAAGAAATATGTTTTATTCCTGATGGAGACTATGCGGCTTTTTTAAAGAAGGAATATTCGTTAGACGATGGCAAAGGCAAGTTTATCGACACTGACGGAAACGTTCTTGGAGAGCATAGAGGCATAATACATTATACGATAGGACAGAGAAAAGGACTTGGGATTGCCTTTGGAAAGCCAATGTATGTAAAACAGATTAACCCTGAGGACAAAACTGTTACCCTATCGTCAAATGAGAAACTTTTTGAAAAAGATGTTGTGGCTGATAATGTGAATTTTATGGCATACAGTATGGATGAACTTGTTGAAATGTCAAAAAATGGAGAAACATTTATCGGCAAGATAAGATACAATCATCGTGGTGATGAGTGCAGTATTTCTTTTACAGATGAAAATGGTGCAAGGCTTATCAAAAATGAAAATGATATAAAACAGATCAGAGTTATGGCACATTTTGAGGGCGGTGTGAGAGCACCTGCTCCGGGGCAGGCTTTGGTGATTTACGACAGAAATGGAAATATAGCCTGTGGAGGAGAAATTCTGTCCTCATGTTGAAATGTGCCTGTTTCGTATTATTTGTTTCTTTTTATGATAGGCAGGTTTAGTTTACGGCGGGTGTTTTGCCACCGACGTTACTGTATATGAGGTGATTATGGCTTTTGATGGAATGGTTGTAGCAGGAATAGCCTGCGAATTTAATAAACTTCTTACAGGTGGGCATATTTCAAAGATAGCACAGCCGGAGAAAGATGCGATAGTTATAGCAGTAAAAAATTATTCTAAGGTATATAAGGTATTTCTTTCCGCGTCTCCTAGCCTTCCGCTTGCATATATAACAGAAGAAAGCAGGCAGAATCCTCTTAATGCGCCCAATTTTTGCATGCTTTTAAGAAAACATCTGCAGGGGGCAAAGATACTTGGTGTTGATACACCTGGACTTGAAAGAATAATAAGGATAAGAGTCTCACATCTTGACGAGATGGGAGATGTTGCCGAACGCAGCTTAAATATAGAGATAATGGGCAAGTACAGCAATATAATACTTATTGATGACAAGAACATGGTACTGGATTCGATAAAGAGAGTCAGTATGCTTGTCAGCTCTGTCAGAGAAGTTCTTCCCGGCAAAGAGTATTTTATACCATCTCAGGAAGGCAGAGTAAATCCCTTTGAGGCTGACCTTGCCTATTTTAAAGAAAAAGTCGTGACAAGAGCGATGAGCATAAGAAAAGCAATATATTCATCACTTACAGGCTTTTCGTCATGCATGGCAAATGAACTCTGTGAAAGAGCAGGCGTTGATGCGGATATGCCGACAGCCTCCCTTACAGAGGAGGCTGTTGATAAAATCTATACTGCTTTTTTACAAGTGATGACAGACATTAAAGAGGAAAATTTTGCTCCATGCATATACTACGATAAAGAAGGCAAATCTGTAGAATTCTCAGCTTTAAGACTGTCTGTCTATAAAGATCTGAAGGAGGTGCGCTATGATTCGTTTTCTAAAATGCTTGAGGCTTATTACGGAGAAAAAGACGCATCTGACAGAATAAGGCAGAGGTCTGCTGATCTCAGAAAAGTAATAAGTAATGCGATCGAGAGAGCGTCCAATAAACTTGGGATTTTTGAAAAGCAGTTAAAAGATACCGAGTCAAGAGATAAATACAGAAAGTACGGAGAACTCATTACTACATACGGATATTCCCTGGAAGCCGGAGCAAAGGTACTTGAATGTGAAGATTTTGAAACGGGCAAAATGCTTAAGATAAATCTGGATCCGGATATACCTGTAATTGCAAATGCGAAGAAATATTTCGACCGATATGACAGATTAAAGAGGACTAATGAGGCTGTAGCTATACAGAAAAAAGAAACAGAAGAAGAACTTATACATCTGCAATCGATGATGACAGCGCTTGATCTGGCTGAAAATGAAGGCGACCTTGGAGATATCAGGACTGAGCTTGCTGATTTTGGATATGTAAAAAAACACCTGACAGGCAAGAAAGGAAGAAAGCAGGAAAAGAGCAGGCCACTTCATTTTATCTCAACAGATGGTTTTGATATATATGTTGGAAAGAATAATTATCAAAATGACAGACTCACTTTCAAGATGGCACAAGGCGGAGACTGGTGGTTTCATGCTAAAAAGTGTGCAGGCTCCCATGTTATTCTTATAACAAATGGAAGAGAAGTACCGGACAGAGCTTTTGAAGAGGCAGGCAGGCTTGCAGTGCATTATTCAAGTGCTAATAAATCAAAGGGGATGGAAGGCGACGGCATAAAGCACGAAGTTGATTATGTATTGAAGAAGGAAGTCAAAAAGCCTAATGGGGCGAAGCCAGGATTTGTAGTATATTATACCAATTATTCACTTATGGCAGATACAGATATATCGATGCTTAAGGAAGTTTGATTTCTGATCTGCAGAAAGGATGGAGATATGGCAGCAAATATATTGGTTGGCGCTATTATAGCAATACTTATCATACTTGATATCAGGTATATCTTTAAGAAGAATAAGAGCGGTGAGTGCATTGGCTGTGTGGCAGCTGAGCATGGCTGCAGCGGACACGGAGCGTGCCATGGCGGAAAGAAAATGACCAAAGAGGAAATAAAAGCAGCTGCTGATAAATTCATGGCAATGAAAAGAGATAAGGAAACTGAGACATCGTGAAGCGATGCCTCGTAGCCCCTAACATTTACGATAGGTGATCAATAATGTCAGGGGAATCTAATTGTATATTCGTTAGGATACAGATAAGTACAACTGAATAATTAGATTAGCAGGAGATATAGTGGATGAGCTTAGACTTGTCCACTATATTTAGTTAATAATATAGTAATTGATGTATCTTGTATAATTATCAGAATTGTTTTAAAAATAAGACGAAAAGCACCGAATTGTGCGAATTTAAAAAATAATAGAAAAAACTTGAAAAAAGGGGTTGACGAACGCCTCATCCTGTGTTAATATATTACTCGTTCGCTGCGGAACACAAACAAAACCACAGAGAACAAAACAAAGAACTTTGACAACTGAACAGTGAGACAATCTTGAAAAGCTTTGAGATAAAAATAAGAACGATGCTTAAGAAATTAAGC